>JAGACB010000189.1 GCA_017614345.1 Lachnospiraceae bacterium | reverse complement strand
TAGGCGAAGCACTTCTTTGCTTCAGTCAGGGAGAATATATGTTGTCCTACTTCGGGATCCTGCCGGAGGAACGGGGCAAAGGATATGGAACTATGGCCTTAAAGAGGATCCTGCGGGAGTATTTTCCTCTGATCCTTTCGGTGGATGAGGATAGTGATGCCTACCGACTTTATGAGAGGTGCGGCTTTGAGCCCTACAGATATGATATCACCTTTGTTGTGGGGCGCTGAGTAAAATACGCCCGGCAACCAAAAAACAGTTGAAAAACAGAATGAAATCGTTTATTATATGTGACGATAGGAGATTATGCAAAAAAAACTTCCGGTCGGAAGTTTTTTTTGCGGTATAGCCTAAATACTTTTTCATTTTCGGAGGTCACCATCATGAGTGAGCAGGAGAAGAAGACAGGCGGATGGCGCACGAACAAGTGGGTGCGTGCAGCGATCCCGGCTCTGTTACTTCATTGTAGTATCGGTACCGTTTACTGCTGGTCAGTATTCAGTCAGGAGATCTCGGAATATATCGGATTTGAGAAGAGCGCCATTGAGTGGGCATTCAGCTTTGCAATCTTCTTCCTCGGTATGTCCGCAGCCTTCCTGGGAAATGTTGTAGAAAAGGATATTCATAAGTCTTCCCTGATCGCTACGATCTGCTTTTCCGTAGGTATGGCTCTTACCGGAGTCTTTATCTGGTACGGAGGTGCTCATCAGCACAGCTATATTGCTCTGTTTGGTATCTATATCAGTTACGGTTTTATCATGGGTGTAGGTCTCGGAACCGGTTACCTGTCTCCCGTAAAGACACTGATGCTCTGGTTCAAGGATCAGAAGGGTCTTGCTACCGGTCTTGCAGTTGCAGGCTTCGGTCTTGCAAAGGCAATTGCATCTCCCGTTATGCAGCGGATCCTTTACTCTGACGTAAAGGCTCAGGCACAGCGTCCCGGCGGAATCTTTATGATGTTCTGGATCCTGGCAGTTGTTTACTTTGTAATGATGTTCGTAGGTCACCTTCTCTTAAAGAAGCCCGACAGCTGGCATGAGCCTGCTGCAGGCGAGAAGAAGCCCGGCATCCTTGAGACCATCAAGACCAAGCCCATCACCAACTATATCGGTATTTGGCTTATGTTCTATATCAACATCACCTGCGGTCTTGCACTGATCTCCCAGGAGAAGCAGATCGTTAAGTGTATCGGTCTTGTGGCTATGGCAGGTGCTATTTCCTCTGTATCCTCCATCTTCAACGCAGGCGGACGTCTCGGTTTCTCTGCATGGGCAGATAAGCTGAAGGACAGAAATACCATCTACAAGCTGATCTTCATTCTTTCCATTGCATTTACCGGTCTTGTGATCCTTACAAACGGTATCAAGAACGGAGAGGGCAATATCCTGTTCATCGTTCTGGTACTGGGTCTGATCTTTGTGGTAAATGCCGGATACGGCGGCGGTTTCTCCAACGTTCCGACTCTGCTTTCCGACCACTACGGAATGGGCAGCATTTCTGCCATCCACGGCATCACACTTTCCGCTTGGGCTTTTGCAGGTCTGACCGGAAACCAGATGGCTACCTTTATCGTAAATCATACCGGTGAGTTCATTGAACACGGTACCGATGCAGCCGGTAAGGTGATCAAGGTTAACCCTGTAGGTTATCAGAACGTTCTCTATGCAACAGGTATCCTGTACCTGATCGCCCTTATTCTTTGCCTGGTTCTGGTAAAGAAGAGCGGTAAGGCAGCAGAAGAAGCTGCTGCAAAGAAGCAGTAATAAATTCAGCAGGAAAATAAAAGGCCCGGAAGCGATAAGCTTCCGGGCTTTCTTATTTGTGTTATGAAATGATCCGTTGATCAGGTCCGTACGTTTCTTAGAGTGAGGTACGGAAAAACATGCCTGCACAATGCAGTAAAACGAACGGTCACATCAGTCTTCAGCGTGATCGGCTTCTTCCTTGACTTCGTCCTCTTCATCATCGGAGAGGTCATCGTCATAATCGAAATCTTCTTCTTCGGATGCGAAGATCTCGTCATCCTCGAACAGATCTTCATCTGTGAAGACCTTGGACTGTTCAAAGGTCTTTTCTTCTTCAAAGATCTCACCGTCAGCCTTGGGCTTGGTATGAGATTTTACAAAATCCTTGGTTCCTGCGATCACAGGGTCAAGATAACCCTTCTGCTTTGCATAATAGAGTGCTCCGCAAACAGCTCCGGCTGTCAGCGCACCGAGTAAAAAGCCTTCAAGTTTCTTTCCGTCCTGGCTCATGAGTCTCCTTTCCGGGTGCCGGATCTGTCCCGGATCACCTCAGGGGGTGTTATAGATTTTTTGTCTGGAAACGATCTGTTTTCTTTACGACTTTCTCATTCTAATACTTTTTCCCCGGATTGAAAAGAGTTTTTTTCAAAATCTTAAATGAAGATTGATGAAAAAAATGTGAAGAAGATTCGGTTTTGCTTTATTAATCCGAAAGTTCGTGGTAGTATATAGGATAATATTTTGTTTAGCAGATCCGACCCGTTCGGAATGCTCGGGAGAGTTCTCCCGGACAGTTATTTTCGGAGGTATCCTATATGCTCGAAGACAGTTATTGTGAATGGCTGGTAGCGAAAAAACAGACACCCGTGACTACGTTATTGAAAGTACTTATCATCATTGCAGGCGTTTTCCTTCTTCTGGTGGGGCTTATCTTTGCGGGACAGACCTATTCCTTCACCCTTCTGCTGGGAGTGGGCGCCATGATCGGAGCATTTTTCCTCTCCAAGAGCCTGAATATTGAATATGAGTACATTTTCACCAGCGGTGAGCTGAATATCGACAAGGTAACGGATCAGCAGCGCAGAAAGACCGTTCTGAAGGTGGATATGCAGAGTATTGAGCTGGTTGCAAAGTATCAGTCCGGTACCATGTCCTCTTATCGGAACAACCAGGATCTGAAAGTGACGGATTATTCTTCCCAGAAGGATCCGGAAAATGTCTATGCCCTGGTCTGCACCGGCAATGAGAACCGGGGGATCTATCTGTTTGACCCGAATGAGAAGATGCTGAAAATGATGAGAAATTATGCTCCCAGAAAGATCATCATGGGTTGACATTCTTTTTCTTTTGTGATAGCATATCAAAAATTTTATGAAGGAGGCTTTTTGATATGGGTAAGATTATCGGAGAAGGCATTACATTCGATGATGTATTGTTAGTTCCCCAGTATTCCGAGATCGTTCCGAACCAGATCGACTTAAGGACTCATCTGACCAAGGATATTGTTCTGAATATCCCCATGATGAGCGCAGGTATGGATACGGTTACGGAGCATCGGATGGCGATCGCCATGGCCAGACAGGGTGGTATCGGAATCATCCACAAAAATATGTCTATTGAACAGCAGGCAGAAGAAGTGGATAAGGTAAAGCGTTCCGAATACGGCGTTATCACTGATCCCTTTTCTCTCTCCCCGGATCACACACTTCGTGATGCGGATGAGTTAATGGCCAAGTATCGCATCAGCGGTGTCCCCATTGTGGTGGGTGAATCCAAAAAGCTGGTTGGCATCATTACCAACCGTGATATGAAGTTTGAAACCGATTATTCCAAAAAGATCAGCGAGATCATGACCAGTGAGGGTCTTGTGACCGCGAAGGAAGGAACCACCATTGAAGAGGCCAAGAAGATCCTTGCCCGTGCCAAAGTCGAGAAGCTTCCCATTGTAGATGAGAACGGCAACTTAAAGGGCCTCATTACCATCAAGGATATCGAAAAGCAGATCAAGTATCCCAACAGTGCAAAGGATTCCCAGGGACGTCTTCTCTGCGGTGCTGCCATCGGTATCACCAACAATGTTATGGCTCGTATCGAGGCTCTGGTAGGTGCTAAGGTTGACGTTGTGGTTCTGGACTCCGCTCACGGTCATTCCAAGAACGTGATCCAGGCACTTCGTGAGATCAAGGCAGCTTATCCCGGTCTTCCCGTGATCGCCGGAAACGTTGCTACAGGAGAAGGAACAAAGGATCTGATCGAGGCAGGTGCCGACGCAGTGAAGGTCGGTATGGGTCCCGGATCCATCTGTACCACCAGAGTGGTTGCAGGTATCGGTGTTCCTCAGATCAGTGCCGTTATGGATGCTTACGAGGCTGCCAAGCCTTACGGTATCCCTGTAATTGCAGACGGCGGTATCAAGTATTCCGGTGATATGACCAAGGCCATTGCTGCAGGCGCCAATGTCTGCATGATGGGCAGTCTGTTCGCAGGCTGCGACGAGAGCCCGGGAGACTTCGAGTTGTATCAGGGCAGAAAGTTCAAGGTATATCGCGGAATGGGCTCTATTGCAGGTATGGAAGCAGGTGCCAAGGACCGTTACTTCCAGGCAGATGCAAAGAAGCTGGTTCCCGAAGGCGTGGAAGGCCGTGTAGCTTACAAGGGTTCCGTAGAGGATTCCATCTTCCAGCTGGTGGGCGGTATCCGTTCCGGTATGGGCTACTGTGGTGCCATCGACATCCCTACTCTTCAGGAGAAGGCACAGTTCGTACGCATCTCTGCAGCATCTCTTCGTGAGAGCCATCCTCATGATATCCAGATCACCAAAGAAGCTCCGAACTACAGCTTTGATGGAAAGTAAGTTGCCGGTCGCAGACCTGCAACAATCGTTGATGATCTGAGCGATCATCGGCTGACATGTTTGATCCGCGAAAGCGAAGCAAACGATTCCTTAAAAGATTCTTCACTCCGAGGCAGGAGCTCCTGCCTCGGAGTTTTTTGTTGGCGGCCGTCATCATGGAGTAGATCGCATAGAATGAGAGCCGGCTCCTATACGACACACCTGCGATGATCTTGTCGTGATTTTGTATGTGAAAGCGGATTTCCTTGTAGTCTTCTCTTGCAAGAGAGGGCTGTTTGGATTATAATCTATCTTGTATTTTTGTTCGGTACGGACCGGTACTTTAATACTATTTTTTACATTCGGCAGGAGGAAAGAGTATGAAGCTTTTTTATGAACATCCCGCAGGTGCCTGGGAAGAGACGCTCCCTATCGGAAACGGAAGACTCGGAGCCATGATCTTCGGAGGGATCTCAGAGGAAGTGATCGGTCTGAATGATGACCGTCTCTGGAACGGAAGAGCGGATTTTGACAAGACTCCCACAGAGGTTTCCGAATATCTGCCGAAGGTCAGAGAACTGGCTGAGAACGGGCAGTATGCGGAGGCGGATCATGTTGCGGAGCAGCATCTGTTCGGATATCCCGCGGACAATTATTTTCCCATCGGTTCTCTGCATTTTCAGATGATGCATCATTCGGATGCGGAAGTAAAGAGATATCAGCGGATCCTGCGTCTTGACAACGCACTGGTCCGTGTTTCCTATAAGATTGACGGCAAGCGCTATGAGCGCCGGTTCTTTGCCAGCTATCCTGCAAAAGCCATCATCATGAAGTTTAACGGAGAAGAGGCATTTTCCATGAAGCTTTCCTTTGACTCCGTCATTGATGCTGCAGGGATCTTTCAGGCAGAAGCAGAGAAGAAGGAACTGATGACCGTGTACGGTGTCTGCCGTGCGGCGGATGATCATACCACGGAAGAGCGGATCCGTTTTTCCGGAAAGCTGGATCTGATCTCCTGGAAGGGCGAGCACAGCTTTTCCGAGACCTTTTCTGCGGATGAGAGCGGCCTTCTGATGAAGGACGTGACAGAGGTGGTATTTGCATTTTCCACGGATGCCGCTGAGCCTCAGATTACCGATCAGGATACCTATGATACCCTGTTTGAGAAGCATTATCTGGATTATTCCTCCCTCTTTGACCGTGTGGAGCTGTATCTCGGTGAGGACAGCGACCTTCCTACGGATGAGCGGATCAAGGGCATTGCGGAGGGGAATCCGGATCCCTCGCTCTTTGCGCTGTACTTCCAGTATGCCAGATATCTGATGATCTCGGCATCCCGTGAGGGCAGCAATGCCATGAACCTTCAGGGCATCTGGAGCTGGCAGAAATGGGCTCCCTGGGGCGCAAATTATACCGTTAACATTAATGCGGAGATGAACTACTGGCCGGCCCTTTCCACCAACCTGGTGGACTGCCTGGGTCCCTATTTTGAACTGGTCAGGAAAATGACCGAGAGCGGCAAGCGTACTGCTGCAGCCTACGGATGCCGTGGTGCAGCTTCGGGACACAATTCCGATGTCTGGGGCACCACCTGTCCCATCGGCGTGGGAACGGAAGGTGAGAGCGCATTCTTAAGTGCCCGCTGGTCCATGTGGCTCATGGGCATCTCCTGGATGTGCCAGCAACTTTGGTACTATTATGAATATACGGACGATACGGAATTCCTGAAGGAGAGCATTTATCCCATTTTCCGGGAACAGGTATTGTTCCTGAATGACTGGCTCTATGAAAAGGACGGTTACTATATCACCTGCCCTTCCACCTCTCCCGAGAACACCTTCAAGATGGAGGACGGAAAGGAAGCAGCCATTGCCATCAGTTCCACCATGGATCTGACCCTGATCAGGGAAATGTTCGGAAACTTCCGGAAGACCTGTGAGATCCTGGGCATCGAGGATGAACTGCTGCCCGAGATCGCAGAGAAGGAAGCAAAGCTCTATCCCTTCCGGATCGGAAAGTACGGACAGCTTCAGGAGTGGTTCCGTGACTTTGAGGAATGGGAGCCCGGACACCGTCATGTGTCCCACCTTTACGGAGCATTTCCCGGAGAACTCTTCGAGAATGATCCGGAGCTTATGAAGGCAGCCAGGGTATCCTTGGAGCGCCGGCTTGCCAACGGCGGCGGCCATACCGGCTGGAGCTGTGCATGGATCATCAACCTCTTCGCCATCTTCGGAGACGGAGAGAAAGCATATGAATACCTGAGAGTACTCCTGGGGCGTTCCACCTATCCCAACATGTGGGATAAGCACCCGCCGTTCCAGATCGACGGAAACTTCGGCGGAGCAGCCGGCATTGCCAACATGCTGGTAACGGAGCGTGCCGGAAAACTGAAGATCCTTCCCGCCCTTCCGAAGGCATGGAAGAACGGATTTGTCCGGGGTCTTCGCATCCGTCACGGCCGGATCATTGACATTTCCTGGGAAAATGGTAAATTAAAGGAATATCGGATCCGGAACGATGCCGAGAGTTACGAAACGGATAAGGAGGACGAATCATGATCGCCATTATAGATTATGATGCCGGAAATTTAAAAAGTGTTGAGAAAGCCCTGCAGTACCTGGGGCAGGAATGTGTAGTCACAAGAGACGAAAAGGAGATCCTTTCCGCTGACCGCGTGATCCTTCCCGGTGTCGGAAACTTCGGAGACGCCATGGGGAAACTGACAGGATACGGACTGGTTCCCGTGATCAAAAAGGTGGCGGAAGCCGGAACACCCTTTCTGGGGATCTGCCTGGGACTTCAGCTGATGTTCGAATCCAGTGAAGAAAGCCCCGGTGTGGAAGGACTTGGTCTCCTGCCCGGAAAGATCCTGCGGATCCCGGATGCGGAGGGTCTGAAGATCCCGCATATAGGCTGGAATGACCTGAAGATCAAGGAAGGAACCAGACTGTTTCAGGGGATTCCCGACGGAAGCTATGTGTACTTTGTTCATTCCTACTATCTGAAGGCAGGGGATGAGAACATTGTAGCGGCAACGACAGAGTATTCCACCACGATCCATGCATCCGTGGAATCGGGAAATGTATTTGCCTGCCAGTTCCATCCGGAGAAGAGCAGTACAGTGGGCCTTAAGATCCTGGAGAACTTTGCAAATATCCGATAAGGAGCAAATCTATGTATACCAAACGAATCATTCCCTGTCTGGATGTTCATAACGGACGTGTGGTCAAGGGTGTCAATTTTGTCAATCTGAGAGATGCGGGAGATCCGGTGGAGATCGGAGCGGCTTATGATAAGTCCGGCGCCGATGAGCTGGTATTTCTCGATATCACGGCATCGAGTGATGCCAGAAACATTGTGGCGGACATGGTCCGCAGAGTGGCCGAGACGGTATTTATCCCCTTCACCGTGGGCGGAGGGATCCGTACCATTGAGGATTTCCGGATCATTCTCCGGGAAGGAGCGGATAAGGTGGCGGTGAATTCCGCAGCCATTATGCGTCCGGAGCTGATCAGTGAAGCAGCGGACAAGTTCGGAAGCCAGTGCGTGGTGGTTGCCATTGACGCAAAACGTCGTGCGGACGGCAGCGGCTGGAACATCTTCAAAAACGGCGGTCGTGTGGATATGGGGATCGATGCGATCGAATGGGCACAGAGAGCCTGTGAGCTTGGTGCGGGTGAGATCCTTCTTACCAGCATGGACTGTGACGGAACCAAGGCCGGCTTTGATGATGAGCTGACCAGACTGGTTGCAGAGCATGTTTCCATTCCGGTCATTGCCTCTGGCGGAGCCGGTACCATGGAGCATTTTGAAAGCGTACTCACCACCGGTAAGGCGGATGCAGCCCTGGCAGCTTCTCTGTTCCACTACAAGGAGATGGAGATCATGGATCTGAAGAGATATCTTGCAGGTAAGGGGATCTCAGTCAGATTATAATATCGTTTGAATGAGGGAAATGTTATGAGCGGATTAGACGGAGAGTGGATGGAACGCCTGAAACCGGAGTTCGGAAAGCCCTACTATCGGTCTTTGTATCAGAAGGTCAAGAGCGAATACGATCATTATGAGGTCTATCCGCCTTCGGAGGAGATCTTTACGGCCTATCATCTGACACCCCTGCCGAAGGTACGGGTGGTGATCCTGGGGCAGGATCCCTATCACGAACCGGGCCAGGCTCACGGTTTAAGTTTTTCCGTAAAGCCGGACATCGAGATCCCGCCTTCCTTAGCCAATATCTATAAGGAACTGAATACGGATCTGGGGCTCTACATCCCCAACAACGGATATCTGGTCAAATGGGCCGAACAGGGCGTGCTGATGCTCAACACCTTACTTACGGTCCGGGCTCATGAAGCATTTTCCCATAAGGGCATCGGCTGGGAAGAGTTTACCGATGCAACCATCCGGGTCTTAAATGAACAGGACAGGCCCATGGTATTCCTGCTTTGGGGAGGCCCCGCCAGAAAGAAGCATGAGATGCTGAACAATCCGAAGCATCTGGTGCTGGAGGCACCTCATCCCAGTCCGTTATCCGTATATCGGGGATTTTTCGGATGCAGACATTTCAGTCAGACAAATGAATTTCTCGTACGAAACGGGCTGGAACCCATCGACTGGCAGATCGAGAATCTGTAAAAGATCATTGGATTATTTAGAGGGACAATATGAAACTGTTATTGGATTTTTTGAATATCATTGTGAATGCCATTGTGGAGGGGATCACGGAATGGCTTCCG
>JAGACB010000188.1 GCA_017614345.1 Lachnospiraceae bacterium | reverse complement strand
GTCGCATCAACGGTACTACACCACCTAAGGGCCAGGAGCTTGAGGATCAGTACTTCGGTACCATCCGCGAGCGCATCGGTGCTTTCATGAAGGATCTGAACGTTGAACTGTGGAAGCTCGGCATCACTGCCAAGACCCAGCACAACGAGGTTGCTCCCGCTCAGCACGAGCTGGCAACCATCTATAACGTAGCAAACATTGCAGTTGACCACAACCAGCTGGTTATGGAGACCATGAAGAAGGTTGCAAACCGCCACGGTCTTCAGTGCCTGCTTCACGAGAAGCCCTTTGCCGGCGTGAACGGTTCCGGTAAGCACAACAACTGGTCTCTGGTTTCCGATACCGGTGTGAACCTCATCGATCCCGGAAAGACTCCTCACGATAACATCCAGTTCCTTCTGGTGCTCTCCTGTCTGCTTAAGGCAGTTGACGTTCATGCAGATCTGCTCCGTCAGTCCGCTTCCGACGTGGGAAATGACCATCGTCTCGGCGCAAACGAAGCACCGCCTGCCATCATCTCCGTATTCCTGGGCGATCAGCTTCAGGATGTGGTTGAGCAGCTGATCGAAACCGGTGTGGCTGATCACTCCATCGCAGGTACCAAGCTGAACTCCGGAACAAGATTCCTGCCTACCGTTGACAGAGATGCCACCGACCGTAACAGAACCTCTCCTTTCGCCTTCACCGGCAACAAGTTCGAGTTCCGTATGGTTGGTTCCGCAGATACCGTAGCACCCGCAAACATTACCCTGAACGCCATCGTTGCAGAAGCATTCTGCGAGGCTGCCGATATCCTTGAGAAGGCAGATGACTTCGATCTTGCCGTTCACGACCTGATCAAGAAGAACCTGACCGAGCATCAGAGGATCATCTTCAACGGCAACGGTTATACCGATGAATGGGTTGAGGAAGCTGCACGTCGCGGCCTGCCCAACATTCCTTCCATGGTAGATGCTGTTTCCGCTCTGACCACCGAGAAGGCTGTCAGCCTGTATGAGAACTTCGGTATCTTCACCAAGGCTGAGCTGGAGTCCAGATCCGAGATCACCTATGAGACCTACAGCAACTACATCAACATTGAAGCTCTGACCATGATCGATATGGCCAACAAGCAGATCATCCCTGCTGTGATCAACTTCACAACACGCCTTGCAAAGTCCGTAAACCAGGTAGCAAGTGCATGTCCCGATGCAGATGTATCTGTTCAGAAGGAGCTTTTGAAGGTTGCAAGTGCCGATCTTGCAGAGATGAAGAAGGCTGTCAGCGAACTGACTGCACTTCAGGCTGAATGCTCCAAGATCGCAGATGCAAAGGATAAGGCTTTCGCTTACAAGGATAAGATCAAGCCTGCCATGGCTGCACTCCGTGCTCCGGCAGACCGTCTTGAGACCATCGTTGACGAAGACCTGTGGCCTTTCCCTACCTACGGAAAGCTGATCTTCGAGGTTTGATCGAAATAAAAACAGAATTTCTTCCGAAACATGATTTCTTCCGAAACATGAATTGTTGTTATCAATAGAAAAACACCCCGGACCGGTTATGGTTCGGGGTGTTTTTGTATGTAGTTATTTTCCGTAAAATGTTTTGATCCCGTCCATCTTAGAGGAAAGGTTCTTAAGTACCGCATCCGCCAGAACCAGGGCTGCCATGGCTTCCACCACGGGTACGGCTCTCGGGGCAATGATGGGATCATGGCGTCCGTGGATCACCATCTCCTCTTCCTCGTAGGTGCCGTCCGGATTCTTCTTCACGGTCTTCTGGGGCTGGGCAATGGAAGGGGTGGGCTTGAAAGCGATCCGCATGAACAGGTCGCTCCCATCGGAAATACCTCCCAGAACGCCGCCGGAATGGTTTGTGACCTTCACGGGTTTTCCGTTCTCATCCAGGGCAAATGCATCATTATTCTCGCTTCCCTTTGCCGCAGCAACGGCAAAGCCGTCTCCGAACTCCACGCCCTTAACGGCGCCGATGGACATCATGGCTCCTGCCAGCAAAGCATCCAGCTTATCAAACACCGGATCTCCCAGTCCCGGGATCATTCCGGTTACACGGCACTCCACCAGAGCACCGGAAGAATCCGTCTCGCTTCTGAGGCCGTCCAGGTAGCTTTCCGCTGCCTTAGCCGCATCCGCATCCGGCATGCGAAGAGCATTTTCCTCGATCATGGACAGATCCGTTTTCTCTGCGACCACCGGGCCGATACTTCGCACATAAGCCGTGATCTGAATGCCGAGGCTTGCAAGGAGTTTCTTTGCAATGGCCCCTGCAGCCACTCTGCCGATGGTCTCACGGCCTGAGGAGCGTCCGCCGCCTCTGTAATCTCGAAAACCGTATTTTTCCGTAAAGCAGTAGTCCGCATGCCCCGGGCGGAAGGAATCCGCAATATTGCCGTAATCCGCGGAATGATGGTCCTGATTGCGCACCATCATACAGATGGGGGTACCTGTAGTCTTCCCTTCAAAGATCCCCGAAAGGATCTCCACCTTGTCGCCCTCCTGACGCATGGTGGTAAACCGGCTCTGACCGGGCTTACGCTTATCAAGCTCCGCCTGGATCTCCTCCTCGCTGATCTCAAGACCTGCAGGGCAACCGTCCACGATCACGCCTAAAGCGGCTCCGTGAGACTCCCCGAAAGTTGTGATACGAAACAGAGTTCCGAATCCTGATCCTGCCATTTTCTTTCTCCTTTATCTCATATGCCGTATTTCGCCCGATTTCGGCCCGTAACGGCGTTTTCTGTTTTCTGTGTGTTAAGACTTTATTTTGAGACCTGACGGCCTTTTTGCATTCTCCTGATGCCTTTTTTCGGTGCATGTTCCGAGAGTCTTACAAAGGAAGCCTCTTTCGGAATAATTTCCTCGCATCGCTCGGAAACGGGATGCGCCGATTATGCAAGCATAATCGGCGATTGTTGCAGGTCGAAGACCTGCAACTTAATCAGATCACTTTCTCAGGCCCTCCTGGTGCGTTCAGCCGGCACAGGACCGTTGCAAAGGCCCACTCCGGTGTCATATCCGTCAGAAAGACCGCCGAATCCATAAACCGGTCCGTGGTTTCGTATCTGGAAGAAAGCACCTCCCGCTTCACGCTGACGCAGAAGCTTTGGATCCGCTTCTCCTTACACTTCCTCATAAACCGTTCCAGTTCCTCCGAGCCGGTACCGCTGTGATACAGCACATGGACAAATGCCTTGGGACAGGCAGGGCTGCCTAAATCGATCAAAGAATAGTCAAAGCCCGGATAGGCCTTCAGCAGCTGTGCCTTCCGAAGAAATCTCCGGATCCCCGAAACACCGTTTTCCTGCTCTTCACAAAGCATTTTCTCACGTTCTTCGGCCCACTCCTCTTCAGAGATCACCAAAGGCTTTTCACTGAACCGGTCCGTATAAGGATCCGCTTCCATGATCCGGTCCGCATCCATCAGCTTTCCGTCGAAGGCTGCGCAGACTCTCATGTGGTTTTTGCCTTCAAAGACCGTCGTCTTTGCACAGGAATCTGCTTCTGAGCCCGAAGTTACTTTCGGTTCTTGCTCAGCTTCTACTGCTCCCGCAAG
>JAGACB010000187.1 GCA_017614345.1 Lachnospiraceae bacterium | reverse complement strand
GAGGGCCGGATCGAAACCACCTCCCTCGGTGACTCCATCAAACTGAAGGGCAAGGCGGACGGCTTTGAGGTATTGAAGCTGGAGAAGATCTTAGAAGACAAGAAGCCGAAAGAGTAAGAGGACTAATGCGGATATTGTTTTTCTGCTTTTATCTCCGGACAGGTATTCCTTCAGGGCAAATAAAGTTGTAGTCTTTCCATATTGTCTTGCCCGGTTGATCACAAAACAAAGTAATAACCGCACCTTCGGGCGATAAATCGCCGAAAGTGCGGTTATATTGCTTTTGATCACTCCTGCTCGAGGCTGATCCTTGATCTTCTCTTACGCTTCCTGTAAATACCTGCCGCTGCAGTTCCCGAAAGGAGTGCAATACCGGTCATCTCCAGAATGTAGAACGGAGTGGCTGACATCGGAACGTTGGTGGGAGCGATGAGGACTTCACTGGCTTCACCGGTGTTGGTGAAGATGACAGAGAGGTTGTTGTTTGCTCCAGAAACATAGGGATTAATCTGTGTGTCATAATACTTCGTCCCTTGTCGGATGGAGAAAGAGAATTGTGTTGCTTCAGTATCTGCTGAACAAACCACGCTGTTAGTATTGTTTTTTACCTCTACAGTGGTTTCATAATCGGTCTTTTTTGTTTGAGTAATGCTAAGATCAAACTGATAGTTTGAACTATAAAACTTCTGACTTAGACTCGATAGTTTGTTGAATTCTTTGCTCTTTACTACGTTTCCGTTTCTGTCAATTACTTCTATAGTTCCACCGAAATTATCATTACTTGACCATGCATAGATTGTACGAACGGTAATTCTAACTGTATAGCATTCGTTGTTCTTTAGATTAGTGGTTACCGTTCCCCATGGATTATCAACGGCAGTCAATTTATTGCTCTTATCAACCTTTTCATTAGAAACAGCAATCGTATATTCAAAATCGTCGTTCGGATTTCCTCCGGAAACCTTGTTCTCTACTGTGAAAGTGAACACTTGAGGAACTCTGGAGGTCCATGATGTTACTAGTGTAACATCAGTCATGACCGATTTTGAAAAATCAAAAGCATATTTGGTAAGGTCTGTATTTTCGCCTAGGTTGTCAACTGTCTTATTTTTGTATGCAGATGTAGTGTTATTGCTCTCCAACCATTTGATAAAATACCAGTTGGTATGCGAGGAATCTGCCTGCGGATCACTCGGAACAGGTACTGTTTCTCCTGCAAGCATTTTGTAGTAAACATATCGATCATCCAATGGATCTCGATAGAAGACATGAATCCCCGGTGTATTGCTTGTTTCCTGTTCTGTCCAAATGTGGTGACTGGAGCCGCTACACTGAAGATCGAAGGTGACCGTCACATACGGATTCATCCAGGAGGTATACAGATTTGTGTCAAAATATACCGGCTGCGTAAAATCATATTTATTTTGCTGGATATCCGAATCACTCGATTTCTTGATCGCATTTGTGTATCCTGGACTTGTTGTACCTTTTAACCAATAAAGGAATACCCAATCCTCTCCGTAAGATGTAGGATCCTCCGGGGTTGGAACGGTCTCTCCACCTAACATCTTGTAGGAAACATATCGACTGTTTGCCGGGTTTCTATAGAATACGTGAAGCGCCGGTGTATCGGTGGTTTCCGGTCCGGTCCAGTTGTGAAGATCGGAGCCGTTCTTCAGAAGATCAAATGTTATGGTCACGTATTGATTCATCCAAGATGTGTAGAGATTAATGTCCTCTGTAACCGGCTGTGAAAAATCGTATTTGTTTTGCTGGATAACCGAGTCATTCGGGCTCTTGGCATTATTGGTATATCCTGTACTTGTGGTGCCTTTTAACCAGAAAATGAAATTCCATTCCATTCCGTTTGGAGCCGGATCTTCCGGCTTAGGAACTTTATTTCCCGAGATCAACTTGTACGTAACATATTGACTGGTGGGAGACTCTCTGTAGAAGACATGAAGATCATCGATGTCTGTTGTTGCAGGGCCGGTCCAGGTGTGGAGAGTGGATCCGGTTTTTTGAAGGTCGAAGGTTACTTCCACATAGTCACAGTACACAGCATAAAGGATGATCCCGTATGGCGGCGGTTGGATAGAAAAGTCATAGAGATAATCATTTTTGACCTTTTCATAGACATTCGGATATCCGGTCAGGAAGATTCTCGTTTCCCCTAAGGTAACATCGTGAGTAAGGGAAAAATCATGGTTATTCGCAATATCCTTATTCTCTGTCCAACCGATGAAGATTCGATTTCCTGTGAAGGTTGGATTTGCGGGTTTGTAATTACCGCCATTTGCCTCAATCTCATTTTTGTGGATGGTATACAGGTCACCTTCCACATGTTCATAATCAGAAGATGTTTCCTGCCAGATACCACCGTTGACGTCAAAGTCGATCTGAAGGTCGTCTTCTTCAGTATAAGTAACAACGATTCCATCATGGTCCTGTTGCAACTGCGCGGTATAGTCAACATTGTATCCGTAAGGAATCTTTTCTTCTCCGGTGCCGTAAGTGGTACCGTGGTAGGAACCGGAAACACTGATACGTTTGTTGGGATGATCGTTGGTTACCGTGGCATCGAAGATATCGCTGCTTAAGGTATTTGCCTTCGGAAGCACAATCTTTAATTCTCCGTCCTCGTTTCCGGAACGGGCGGGGATAACGATGGTCTGACCGGTTTTTTCACGGTCGTATTCGCCGGTGACCTCGTTGACGATCCGGACAGTATCCGTACCGTTTCCGCTTAACAAAACCGTGATGGGAGCATCCGTCGTATTGATAAAGGTAACATAGATCATGGGCTCCCACATTGCATAGAGGATCCGGTTTGTTTCATTTCTGGTAACAGCAACGACAGAATCCGGTGCATACGCAGGGACAAAGGGATCTCCCGTGGAAGGAGTGAAGGGATCTTCACTTTCATCAAAACCGATCAGGAAAAAGGCAGCATCATTCTTAAACAGGCCTGTTCCGGTCTGACCACCTATGGTTTTTTCGGTGGCGTACTTGTACAGATGCAACGCCAGATTGGATTGAAGGTCGCCGAACAGGATCTGTGTAGGACGGTCGGAAGCATCTAACTCAGTTGAGGTATTAATGCTTTCGCGGCCGAGGCCGTTTAAGGAGGGAAGATCCGAAGAATCGGAAGAACCGATATATCCACCGTGGGTATCATTGGCATCGAGGGTGAGAGCAGTGATCTCCGGCTTACGGAAGGAATCTGCCAACGGCTCATAATATGCCTGCATATGGATGATATTTCCAAGAGTATCACGATCCGTCACATACATGGAGTCGATCCGGAAATAATCACCGGGCTGATAGTAGATGGGCTGGCTGTTGGAATCACGCTGGATCGGTTCCCAGACGGTATATGTTACAGGATTGCCATGTTCATCTATTCCGTTGGCTGTTCCGTTATTTCTTACTATGCGCCAACCGCGGAACACCCAGTCGGTCTTGATGTTTGTGGGGGCACGGTAGATATGAGTGGGAGCCTGATCCGCATAGAGTTCTACGCTCGGGTTATCGGGATCGTTCCAGGAGTCCATCTCTCCGATGATCAGAATGGTATGTCCCTGACTGTCGGTGGTATAGAATGCCGGATTGTAATGGATGTAATAACCTCCGTCCAGACGCCACAGTGCACGCAGTTCCAAAGGCCCTGTTACCGGATTATTGAAGTTATAGGGCATGGAATCCACCGAACCGTCAGCAAAAACCTGATACCAGCCCATGAAGGTATAGTGTTCGCTTCCGGAAAGCGGACGATACCAGGTGCTGGTGTAGGTTGCGAGAAAGTCTGCCTTGGACAGTTTTTGGATCCCTGTCCACCAGGTTGAATCTGCAGAGTCTATGATGCTACAGTACCAGTCGTAATATGCATCGATCTGATCTTCCGCAACATATACGGAATTACGCAGGTCAGTAGGGAGCCCCCACTCGCCTTCCGAAGGGAGTTCCAGCCACTGCGTATTGATATAATAGTATTTTGTTCCGGCATAATAGTAATCGGTATTGCTCGGATCCATTTCCTTATCCGTGAGGATAATGTAATCACGGGTGGTGGAGTATTCTCCGACGGTAGTCCCGTAGTCAGCGGTAAAATATGTCGACTGGGACGTGTTTGTGCGGTGATCGATCACACCGCCGTTCGGGTCGATCTTTACAGGATACTGAAGGACTTTGACAATGGGGTAGAGCACGATATTATCACTGCCCATTTTTTCATTTGCAAAGTCAAAGGGTTCTCCCACGCCTTCGGTGTTGGTATACCAACCCATAAAGGAATAACCTTCCGGAACTATAACCTGATCACTGTACTTGTCTGCATTCGCCAGAGATTGGGTGTAGAAATACTGATCCACCTGTGTTGTATTTCCGAAGTCAAAAATCAGCGAATACTGTTTTGGACGATAGAAGAAATAGATATGGTGGTTATTGGCTGACGGGGTATCATAACAGCTGTATACAAGGTCGTAGCCATCCAGATTGGTACCAAGCTGGTATCTGGGCTCCAGGTTGGAGATGACATCGGTATCCAGGACGTGATAGAATGAATGACCGTTGATCGCCTGATTGCTTCCGTTTGCAGTACTCCAGGTTGTTTGAGTATAACCTAAATAGTCATGACCTGCTTCCAGAGTAACTGCATCCGGATCATAGGTTCCGTCGATTGCTTCATAATAGAGATGATAATGCTTTTGAATACCGGCTTTGCCTGTATCTCCGTAGTATGCAACCAGATGAAGAACCTGATTACTATTGATGATCTCAGTGCCTTCGCGGTTGGAGCACAGCTCCGCTGACATGTATTCATAGATACCGTTGATATCAGGGTTGTTACCGGTTCCGGATCCGGCTCCTCGATCATTCGCCAGCTTACAATATCGGCTTCCGTAATATGCTGCCCAAATATACATGGATTTAGTACTATCATGTGAAAATGTGAATGCCTGATTTACAGGCGTGGGCCAGCGTTCGCCGATATAGGCACCATACTTGGCAGTGATGACATAAACATCTTCATTGTCGGCTGGAACATAGTCTCCTTTAACATTGTCCCGAGTCGTTACATAATCGGAGGTATAGGTTCTACCGTTATATGACATGGTAAAGTGAGCTGCATAGGATTTTGCGGTAGGGCCTTTCGTGTATCCTAAACCGGCAGGAGGAGCAGATGTAACCTTGCTGTCATCGAACATGAACTGGATCCAGTTTCCGTCCCAGTCCGGATAGTCTTTCATCATTTCCGGCTTTTGCTGTCCGTTCTGCTTTACATACCCGTCGCGACCGATATGGAAGACCAGTTTGAATGTTCTTCTGCTGTAGAATACATTGATCACAGAGCTTCCGTCACCTTTGATCGTTACGGAAGCATCCGACAGGTCAGAATTCAGTTCATAAAATTTGTCTTCGCCCGAAAGGACTGCCCCTACTTCATCAAGATAGAAATGAGAAAGCACACTGACGGAATTGTCCAGATATTCATCAATCTGTTCTCTGGTAATGGTTGAGCCGGAGGCATAGCTTGTTCCCAACTGACTGTTGAGTTCGGCTGTGGTAACCACCTTAACTGAACTTGTGGAATAATCGTCCTTGGCATTAGCCGGAGCAGTATAATCCTTGCCCTGGGCATTTTCTGTCCAATATACGATGGTGAACTGAGAATTGTCCGGGGTCCAGTTTGCAGTAAGCTTCATTCGATCCAGGGCATCATAGAGTTTCAGATTCACTCCATCGGATTCAAAGAGCGTAATGGTCCCGCTGTTGTCGATGCTTCCGGTGCCGTTGCCGTTATCTGTAAGACGGAGCATCCCGGAATAGCATACGGAACCGTCGGCCTCGGCGATCTTGATGGCGGTGGTATTGATGGTAATGGTTTTTGTCTTGAATTTTTGAGTGGTATCGATATATGTGACGGTAACATCTGCCGGAGTGGTAAGGTTTGTGATCTCTCCGCTCTGAGGATCTGTTACGGCAAAGGCATACCAACCCTCGAAGTGATAACCTGCGCGGGTGGAACATTCAAGAACAGTAAATACATTTCGATCGGGATCTTCGGTCATGCCGGTAAGGGGATTTTCCGGAGTTCCCCAGGATTCACGGAAACGGGAGGATACATAAGTTGCACCGCTGCCGCTGACACCGGAGAAGAAATCTGTCCAGCGTGCTTCCACGAAGACCGGGTACAGATCAACGCTGGAGGTGTCTTCAAGGTTGATGCTCAGATATACACCGTCTTTGCCGGTCTCTTTCAGTTCCGCGCCGGTATAATCCACTGTCTGCTTGAAGTGCCAGTTATGATTTCTGTCTTCGTACTCCCAACCTGTAAAGACCAGGTGCACGGGATCGGAGCTGGTGGCACGGATATCACTGATCTTGACGTCTACATTTTCGGAAGAACCGCGTGCGATCAGCTTACGGGTCATGACGTTGGCAGCGCCGGTGTTCTGCTCGCTGCGGGGATAGAGCATATAGTTGACAAAATTGTATTTTTCAAAGATGGGAGCAAGGAATACATGCACATTGCCGTCTGAGTCGACGGTGCCGGAGCCTGATACATTTTCGATCTGCCAATGAACGGTGGAACCGATGGCAACATTGCTCTCGGTAATGGAGATGGGGCTTTCAAAAGCCACCGCCTTCGGAGAAGCGGGCCAGGTGAAAAACAGATGATCATCGGTGTTGCTGAGCCCGTACTCGTTGGTCGTTCCGCTGATCGCGTGGGGATCAACGGTATACCAGCCGTAGAAGAATTTTGTCTGCTGATTTCCCGGGTCTGCGATCAGTTCCAGTGCCTCTCCGTTTGAGAGGATCTGTGAAGTCTGGAGATGAGTTTCGTGATGCTCGCTTTTGTTCAAAAAGGTGAAAGGTGTACCCTCATAATAGACATTGGAACTGTCATTATGCTCTGCTGCTCCGTCCGAAATAAAGTGGAACATGACTCTCGGATTCACCACGATCCCGTCCTCATGGTCAATGACTGCATAAACGGAGAAGCTCTGGGCATCAAAAACAACCTTCCCGTCCACAACGGGGAAGGTACCTACGTATTCGGGAGTTGCATTGATATCGGAAAAATGATAGATATCAACCATTTCGGAAGGAGTATCTACGGAAAGGTGTACTGTGACAGGATCAGCGTCCGGCTGCCATTCGTTCCCCTTGTTTCTCTGATCGGAATCGGCATAAAGGGTAATGTCATAGGCCAGCAGTGCTGCCTGACCGTTGATATCAACGTCCACGGGCTGAACGTCCACAACGGCGTCAGCGGGCATCATTCCGGTCAGGAACAGCGCATCACTGTCCTCAGAACGTACTGCATCTTCGGAAGAAGAGCGCAGAGCAAGAACGGTTTCCTCAGGATCCTTCTCCACGGTCGTCTCTTCAGAAACGGTTTCAGGCTCCGTGGGATTCTCCTGATCTTCGTCAGAGCCTGTTACGGGCTCTTCGTATTCCCGATCTTCGTCAGAGCCTGTTACGGGCTCCTCGTATTCCTGATCTTCGGCAGCAATGGCTCCGGTGGTGCCTGCAAGTGCAGAAACAGGCACAGCTCCGAGCAACATGGCAGCTGAGAGAAGGATTGCAAGATGTTTTTTAACTTTTCCCTTGAATCTCCTCATATGTATCACCTCGTATGGCAGCGGGATCCGGATCTGTAAGATGGTTGTCCGGGTCCCCGGCTCATGGTTTCGTTTTTCGGTCTGAAACGGGTGCAAAAACCCACTCTGATCATGTATCTGATTATACCATGAGAAAAAGAGGAATGTCTAGTTTTCTGCCGGAGATTTTACGGAAATTTTCGAATTGAAATCCTTTATTGATGCGATTTTACGGGCGTTTGGGGACAAAAAAGGGACACTTGCGGGACAGAAAAGGGACAGTCGAAAAATGAGGTTCTGAAATCAGCTGTTTTTTATACGATGGAAGCTCTGCTGTAGTCCGTCAGATCCGACCCGAGCTGCTCATAGATGGCCCGGACGGTGTCCTTTTTGGAAAGGGTCTTCAGTTCGGCGTCCGTCATGCCGATGAGCTCTAAGAATTCGACTCTGCCGTTGGGAGTATTGATGGTTTCCACGGTGGGATCCTTGACGGTGATGAAGCCGGTGATCAGAGACTGCTGCTTTGCGTCCATTCCGGCGGTCTGACCGGTGTAGATGAATTCATCCGGAAGAAAGACCTCGTTGTTGTTGAAGGTGATCCGGGCAATGGTCTGAAGGATGCCGCAGATGTTCCTGATCTCGGCTTCTTCATTTCCCGGGGCTATGCAGGACTTCTTAAGCTTCAGCGTCATTTCATAGCCGTAGCCGCTGATCTCCGGGTTTTCGCATTCTTTTTCGTAGATCTCGGAGAGACCGAAGGTGACAAAGTGGAAGAAGTCTCCGCCGTCATAGATGCTGATGCCGTCGAGAGGATCATTTCCCCCGAACTTCCATTTGATCAGTGTTCCGTAATGCTTCGGACTTGTCTGCCCGGGATATACTCTTAAAAACTCCTGCTCAATGGCATCCCAGCCTATGGTCACTGCCTCTGGAGCAGAAGCGGGAGCGGCCTGAGGCTTCGGTGTCAGGGTTGCCTTCGGCTCTGTGGCAGGCGGCGTCTCCGTAACTTTCTTTTTGAATTTGTCAAAAAAACCCATGATTGTTAACCCTCCTCTGATCAGGATAAATGTGATCCTATTTGGAATATTACGCCAGTCCCGGCTTCGGTTCTTTCCCCTGAGACCGCAGGAAGGCAAAGTAGAGTTCCTCGGTGGCAAGAGCCATCTTGGTCACGGAGAAGGGGGAGCCTTCCGGATCCGGGTAAATGTACCAGGTGTCCTCAAGAGTGTTTAAGTCCACGCAGTCTCCGAACTTACCCAGATATTCGTATTCGATGTGGCAGGAGTAGAGGGAGGGAACGGTTTTGATCATCTCAAAGGGATCTCCGTCCGTGTCCGTGCCTCTCACGGTGAAGCCGTTCATGTCGTGGACAAGGGTTCCCTCACCCAGGAAAATGAACTTTTTCGCATTGGGCAGGGTGTTCACCCGGACCTTCAGTACCCCGGTGGAGTAGGTTCCGGCTTCCACTTCACGGCGGACATTTTCCCGTTCCCATTCATACCAGTCGGGAATGTGGGAGAATTCGGTCTCACCCGACTCGGCGGTGAGTTCTCCAAGTTCGGACATGCTCCAATGTTTGCCGCAGGCATCGCATTTTAAAGTACTTCCGGAAGAGGACATCTTATATTCCGTGCGACAGGAAGGGCACTGATAGAGGACTTTATGAAGGCCTTCGGCCCGCCCCTTATAGGTGGTTTTGATCCCCCGTTCCTTCTGCCAGGCAAAATCATCGTACTGAAATGCCTCCACGATCCGGCGGTTGATCTCATCCACAGAGGTCTCCTTCAGCTCTTCGGGAGTGAAGAGGAGCGTAAACTCTGCTTCGATGGGTTTGATCTTCCGGTCATGGAGATTCCAGAAGGGAGAGTTCACATGATGGCCGTGGCAGATCAGGGTGACCACCGGAACCTTCAGAAACTTGCAGAGCTTGCCGAGAGACTCGGGAAGCACCGCGGTGGTTCCGCAAAGGGAATACCTGGCCTCGGGATAGATCACGGCCACATCTCCGTTTTTGACGGTCTGTGCCAGCTGCTTTACCAGCATGGTATCATTGGTGAACTTCCGTTTGCAGATGCAGCCTACGTCCCGGAGGAGCTTCTCCCGGCCGATAAAGCCGTCAATGGCCACCACGTAATTGGCTCTCAGGGGGTAAATGGCCTTGGTGGCCACCTTGAAGTCCATGAAGGCGTTGTGGTTGCACAAGAGGACAAACGGCGGCTTTAAGCCTTCCGTGTTGATCTTTTTGACAATGCTGCCGTGGGCAATGACGTCCGGCATACTGAGAAGATAGGTTAGAGGCCGCAGGTACCATCTGGTCCTGATGGGGGGCGACTTCATGTCAAAGCGTTCAAATTCATTTTTCATAAGGATTTCAGCTTCTCGAAATGGTTCTGGAACGATACAGGAAGGATACCATCTGACCGCGGGTGCAGGTGTTCTCCGCACGGAAGGTGTTGTCGGCATAGCCTCCGGTAATGCCTTTTTGAGATGCCCAGAGAACTGCATTGTAGTAATAAAGGTTCTTGTTCTTCAGGTCTGTGAAGGCTGCGGTCTGAGCCGGAGCGGGACATCCGTAATAACGCCACAGGAAGGTCACTGCGTGAGCTCTGGTGCAGGCGTCATCGGGGTGGAAGGTCTTGTCGGAATAACCGCCCACGATGCTGTTCTCATAGCCCCAGAGGACTGCCTTGTAATAATAGGTGCCTTCGGGAACGTCCGTGAAGATCATGGTGGTGTTCTTCGGTTCCGGACAACCCGCCATACGCCACAGGAAGGCGATCATCTGGCTTCTTGTGCAGACTCTGTCGGGAAGGAAGGTCTCATAGAGGCCGGATTCGTTGTTCACCACACCTGCGGTGATCTCATGCTCCACTGCCCAGTAAACCGCATCTTTGTAGTAAAGCTCGGAGGTAAGGGGAACATCCCGGAAGGAAACGGTCAGTTCGATCCGGATCACGCCCCGGCCGGAGCGGCCGATCAGGACGGTCTTGCCTGCCTTCAGGCCCACTGCATGGGAGCCGGCAATGGAAGCAACTCCGGGATCGGAGCTGGTCCAGGTATAGGTGCCGTCAAGGGCAATGCTGCCGTTGACACTGACATTTTTCTGCAGCTCGGTTATGTTGATGCTCTGATCCTGACGGATCAGGGTGTAGAAGTTACGGTAGGTGGTATTGCCTGCGGCATTTTTGCCGATGACACTGATCACGTTTTTCTTTCCCGCAGGATAGGTCAGGGAGGCTGCGGGGATCGTGAGGCTTGCATTGTTTGAGGCGGAAACCGGCGCTTTTCCCTGAAGGACGCCGTTTACGTAAACCTCCAGAACGGTGGTGCCGGAATACAGGAGCTGCATGTTTAAGGTGGCGTCCTGACCGGTCTTCACAATGCCGTCTGCTTCCGCATGACGGGAAATGACATCATAGGCAGCCTCGGGAACGCTTAATGTGAGCTCGTCGGAGACTCTGACGTAGGGGGCTGCGGAATTATTGGAGCGGACACTTGCCAGAAGGACACGGTCGGAAGCAAACTGCTCATCCAGCCATGCAACCCGGGCTCTCATGAATTCCCGGAAAATGACGGAATCCTCTTCATAGCTGCGGCCGAGATGGCCCCAACGCTCGCTGCGGTCCCATCTGGCTCCGTCTGCGGTTCCGGAGGAGGAAAGGTATGCTGCGTTCTGATCCAGAATACCGCCGGAGCAGATGAGACTCTCCAGATAAGGACGGATCTGCCAGTACTGCTCGGTTGCTTTGGCAATGAACAGGGGATCGTCCACGAATTCCTTGAAGAAACACTGGGGAGATGAATTCTTTGAGATCCTCCAGCCGGTGGGATTGTGATTTGCCAGGACCGAATCGGCACCCCAGTCAAAATCCCACACGGGACCGAACTTCAGCTTGGAGTTCATGTCCATATAGGCGTAACGGCTCTTGTAATATGAGTCGTCATTTCCCATGATCTCATTGATCAGCCAGAAGGCCACCATGCTGTCCAGGTCCGCCAGCTCGGAATAATGCTTTAAGCCCTCGTTGGTCATTACGTAGCCGTCCTCGCTGCGAAGGGCCTGCTCGTACAGGTTCCAGAAGGTCTCCACCCGGTCCATCATCTCAGGGTTTGTGTTCAGGTATTCCGGAGATTTGAGCATGATCTTCAGTCCGGATTCGGTCTGGAAACGGGAGACCTCGTCATATTCATCCGAAAGCTCGAAGAGATAGCCGCCGGAGATGTCCTCGTAGAGTGCTCCGGTATCATAGGCATTGCCCTCGAACTCGATGACGCCGGTGGTGATCCAGGAAAGATCCTCTTTCATGGCATCCTTCAGAGCGTCCTTGTCCAGTTCATTGCCCTTTTTCTTCTCGGCCTTTACGATGGCTTTGGAAACATCTTCTGCCTCGGATTCCCAGTCGAAGATGTTGATGCGGTTCTCATCCACACGGATCTGCTCGCAGAGCAGGTAGTTTCCGTAGTATTCGCCGTTTAAGACCACGTCCACCCAGACGCAGTCCATGGATTCCAGACCCATTTCCTTGGCCATATCGTAGGCGGTCTTGTTGCGGAGCATACACTGGTCCATGTAGGAGGAGATGAGCACCCAGTTTTTGTTGGAGCCCATTCCGAAAAGATCCGATTTCTTGCCCAGTTTTAAACGGAAGGACTTTTTGGCCCACAGGAAGGAGGAATTTCCCCGACCCTTGATCTGGAGATCTCCATCGTAGAGCGGTGTCTCGGAGGAAGGTTCGCTGAGGATCTTTAAGGTTGCGGAAAGATAATTTTCCTTGGAGACGATGTCCTGGCTGCCTTCCGTGTTAATGTAGAGGACGGGGAGGTTGCTTAAGTAGTCCTCGGGAGGGAACTGGATCTCCTTGCCGGAGCCCGAGCCCTGATCTACGCCTGCTTCCGCTGCTTCTGCAAGAAAGGAAAATGACTGATCTCCCGGAGCTTTGCCGAAAAGGATCATTCCCGAAAGCAGAGCAGTGAAACCCAACATTGCTGCTTTTCCGATGTGTTTTTTCATTTGTCTTTTTCCTTCTTTTTCTTCTTTCTTTTTCGGCTCCGGCCGGTTTTACGGTCTTTGCCGAAATGACGTATAAAACACAATTTTCATTATAAAATGTGAAAATGAGAAATGCAACAAAAAATGACACCCGGGTATTCCCGGGTGCCTTTTTCGATCAGACAGGGTTTATGCCCCGTCCGTTTGATGTGTTGTGAGGATGCAGATCGGTAAACTGCATCCGGGGTGTATGATCCGGGGGATCATACAAAGGATCATCCCTTCGAGAAGGTGTCCTCACAGCGCTTCAGGAAGGATACCATCTGCGCTCTGGTGCAGGCGTTCTGAGGCTTGAAGTTACCGTCGGAGTAACCGCCGGTAATGCCGTTCTGAGCTGCCCAGATCACGGCCTTGTTGTAATAGGAACCGTCGGAATAGTTCATGTCTCCGAAAGAACTGGAAGCGTCAGGGGTTACCTCGGG
>JAGACB010000026.1 GCA_017614345.1 Lachnospiraceae bacterium | reverse complement strand
TCACATGAGCTTTTCCGTTGACCCTGGCTTCATATTCTTCTCCGCTGCATCGTTGCAGGAAGCGTACGGGATCACTGATCCCGAAAGGGATGATAATTTCCGGCATAGTCTCCACTCCTTTACAGCATGATCCCGTTCACCACGGCACGAACACGGTGATGATGGTAAAGCTCTTCATTGGGACGCATATTGTGCATGTAGGCAACGGCAAACTTCTCAACGGGGTCTGCCTCCACCCAGATGCCGGTGCCTCCGGTCCAGCCGAAGTTACCGATATGACCGTTGTGGCCGTATTTCTGAGTCATGAGTGTCCGGAAACCAAGACCGTAGCCGTAGCCTGCAAGGTAATCATTTTCAAAGTCATTTAACTGGACGGGACCCAGTTGATTCTCGTGAAGCATTGCAACGGTTCCGCTTCCCAAAAACTTTCTGCCCTTATAGGTACCGCCGTTGGCAAGCATCTGCATGAATACAGCAAAATCATGGGCGCTGATCAGCAGGTTCGGACGGGCTCCTGCCGGAACCTTCTCCGGATCTGTCATTGAAAAGTCCGAAGTGGCCTCAAACTTCCCCGGTCCCTTCTTGGCATAATTGGTCACAAGACGGTCTTTATTCCAGGGTCTGGCCAGGGTATCCGCATCCTCCAGCTCCAGAGGATCAATCAGGCGGTCCTTGAATACCTCACGAAGAGGCTTTCCTTCAAAGGTCTCCACCAGAACTCCCGTGATCTCGGAACCGAAGCCGTAAAGCCAGTGGGAGCCGGGCTCAAACATCACAGGCACCTCTGCCATGGCGTGAACCTCTTCGGCAATGGTGGTGGGTCCTTTCTTCAGGAGTTCTTCCATCTGCTTACTCATGGCTGCAAGGGTGGGTGTGGTGGGATTGATGGCGGGGAACATGCAATAAGGCAGTCCGCACATCATGGCTACCGCATCACGGATGGTGATGGGCTTCTCCAGCGGAACCACGTCGATCTCACCGTTCTGCTTGCGGATATACTTTTTGGTATTCTTCCACTCAGGCAGATAATAATACAGCGGATCGCTGAAAAGGAATTTTCCTTCTTCAAAGATCATTCCCAGGATCGCATAGGTGAACAGCTTGGTGGTAGATGCCTGACTGAACATGCTGTGGACATCCACCTTTTTTCCGGATTCAATATCCGCAAAACCGGCTTCACCGTGGTAGATCATGTCATCCCCCTGCATCACGGCTACTGCACAGCCCGGGTTAGTCCCCTGCTCCACAAAGCTCTGTAACAGATTGTCAAGTCTTGTAAAATCCCTCATTTTGAAATCCCTCCTCTGATAAAGATATCTTTTTCCTGATCCGCAATGATCTGTTCCAGGATCATAACGGCTGTTGCCACCATTTTGGGACACAATGTATGGAACAGGTTCTGTTCTCTGACTCTGGCAAGTCCCTCCGGCGTTTTAATGTCCTCCCCAAGGAGCTCATTGCAGATGTAGGAACCTGCTTTTGCAGCAAACTGCTCCATCATCTGTTCGTTGACCAGATTGGCACGCTCACGGCTGGCAAGGTCATTTTCATCATATTGTCCGTATAAGAGACCCAGAACCATAAGTGCACCGGTGCAGGCGCCGCAGACCTCCCCTTTTCTCATTCCGGAGCCGAAGCAACCGCCCAGCTTCAGGGACTGTTCTTCCGTTAACCCCGTTTTATCGGAAAATGCTGCCAGGACCGCCTGAGAACAATGAAAATGCCGGTCAAAGTATTCCAGTGCTTTTACCCCGCGGCATTTCGTGACAGTTTCTCCCTCTGCGATCCTTTGCTCCACAACCTCCCGGATTTGGGAACACCATTCATTCGTTTTGTTCAGGTCCTCACAGAGTTCCTTTTGGATCAGTTCCCCCTCCAGGATGGCTTCCCTGTACTGAGCCTCTGAAAGCTCTCCTTCCTTGAAAGCCTGATCCAGCTCATCCCGGTCGGAAACGGAGATCTCCCCTTCGGGAGTAAAGATCACATCCAGATATTTGTCGATGTACACCAGGATGCCGCTGTCATCATATTCGGTGCCTTCCATGATATCCACATACCAGATGGAGGGCCGGTACTTCTTCTGAAAAGCAGCCGGATAGGCTCTTCGGCCCGGATCGTGAGTTCCGTCGGGATAATACTTGACGGTGATCACACGCTTCGTATTGTCCGGGATCAGCTCCAGCCATGTCATACCCTTTCCGGTTACCTGCACTCTGCCGGCCTTCGGGGTGTGCCAGTAATTGGCCTCTCCGTCGGTAAGCCGGATCAGACAGGCCATTCCGTGAAAGAACTCCTCATCGATCCTCATCTGGTAATACGGGAAATACTGGAATCCCCAGCCGTCCCGGTTCAGTCGTTTATGCTTCATATTCGTTCCTTTCGCCTGTACGGACAGATCAGGCGTCCCCTGTTGATCATAAGAGTATTTTAACACCGATCTTTGGCTGAGTAAACAAAAATCCCCGGACTTTCGTAAGTCCGGGGAAATGAAGATCACTGTAAATCTTCGGGAGAGATGCTCTTTCCGTCTCTCCAGATACGCTCAAGATCGTAGAACAGACGGTCATCCTTGGAGAATACGTGTACTACAATATCGCCGAAATCCATCAGGATCCAGCCTGCGGTCTGATAGCCCTCGATCCGTGCTTCATATCCGGCACGACCGAGCTTTTCTTCCACTTCGTCCACCATAGCCTGAACATGGTTTACGTTGTTACCGCTGGCGATCAGAAAATAGTCGGCAAGGGTGGAGATCCCGGTCAGGGAAATGATCCTCACATCCTCAGCCTTTTTATCATCCAGTGCCAGATAAGCGATCTTTGCTTTCTGGGCTGCAGTTAATTGTGCCATTATTTCTTTTCCTCTCTTTCGCTGATCAGTTTCTCATAATAATCCAGAGTCTGGATGGTAGTCTCGTCGATCACGCCCTTCTTGGAAAGGAGGTAATCTACGGTATGCCTTAGGGTCATGGCCACTGCCAGATCCAGATCCCGGAATGCGGTCTGCCGGATCTCCGGTAATCCCTGGAGCATCTTTCTGCCGGGTTCAATATAGTCCGCAATGAAAATGATCTTTTCCAGCATGGACATTCCGGGAACTCCGGTGGTGTGATGACATATGGCCTTTAAGATCTCTTCATCCGTTACGTGGAATCTGGTCTCGGCATAATAAGCACCGAGCTTTGCATGGATCAGGGCGGGATTCTGGATCTCCACCTCCGTCAATTCCACGCCGAATTTCCGACATTTTTCAATCTTCTCTTCATCCCGGCCGTACTTGGCACAGTCATGAAGGAGACCTGCGATCTGGGCCTTCAGGAGGTCCTCGTTATAGCACATAGCCAGGGAAATAGCGGTATAGGAAACCCCCATGGTATGGGTATAGCGTTTCGGATCCAGCTTCTTCTTAAGCTTGGAAAGGATCTGATCCATGGAAAGATCCGTCAGATCGGAAAGCTCCGTGCCACCCTCCGGCATACCGGAAAACAGCTCTGCACGCTCGGCAGCTTCACCGGTTCCGTACATACCATTTGCCCGGATATAATCCGCTACGGCATCCGGGATCATGGAGCTGACGTTGGAGCCCTTCTGAAGCTTCTTTCTGATCTTGGTGGAGGACAGCTCCGAACGGACG
>JAGACB010000004.1 GCA_017614345.1 Lachnospiraceae bacterium | reverse complement strand
GGGCTTCGGTTTCAGGTGACTTTCTTCACTGATCCTGGTACCGAATCCGCCGGCAAGGATTACTACCTTCATGGAACTACCTCGTTTTTTTATCTTAAAGGAATAGTTTGCTCAGCTTCGCTTCGCAAACGATCTGCGATGATTAAGCTTTGCTTAATCATCGATTGTTGCAGGTGCAAGCACCTGCAACTATACGATCCTGAGCCTTCTCATATAATCCCGGTTCGTGGTTATGAGAAATACCACCGTCCTCGGAAGCTTTGTATAGGCCTTTCCGAGCCGGTAACCCAGGAACTTGCAGCCGCTCATGACAAAGAGCTTCGGCAGTCTGTCACTGTGCCCGGTCTTTACCAGGTAAGCAGCGGTTGAGAAAACCATTTTCACGCCGGTCTTCTCCGAGGTGATGCCCCGGAAGGTCTCGGCAAACTCTGTCTGAGACACGCCCATGTCGAAATTTCTCCGAAGCTGCTGTATGGGCGTATAATTATGGGAATGGATCACCCGGGCCTCAGCCACATAGGCGATCCGGTATCCGGCATTGATGGCCTTTCTCGCAAACACCATATCTTCGTTGAAGATGGCACGGTCCGGAAAACCGCCCAGCTTTTCGAAGGCCTCTCTCCGGTACATGGCGCAGACATCCGAGCAGAAAAATGTTTTGATCCCCAGCTCCGGCAGATCCTCTGCTGTCTTCAGCCTGCTCTCTGCAGGATAATTAAACCTTCTGGTGTAGCGCTCAATGATATCACAATCCTCCGCCGGCATCTGTCTGGCATAAGCCACGGCCACCTTCGGATCCGCAAATGCGGCAAGAAGCGAGCTCACCAGCTTATCATCCACCGGGACCGCATCCTGTGTCATGAACAGGACAAAATCCCCTGTGGTCTTTTGAAACAGCGCATTTCTGGTGGCTGCGTGATCAAACTCCTTCGGGTCTATATGAGTGACCTCCGGCTTTCTTTTGCCCAGAGCCGGTTCCCGGTAGCCTTCCCGGTCGGTATTGATCACCAGGATCCGGGAGACGGCCTTTTTCTGCTTTAGAAGTCCCCTGAGCAGCCGGTCGTATTTTTCATCCGGATGGTAGGTGGGCACGGCCACATCCACTTTCGCTGCGGAAAGGGTCTTTCCCAGAGGCCGGAGCCGATATGGAGTTTGAGATCGGGACTCAGATTTCATTTTTTTCCTCAATATCCTTTCCGGGATCATTTCTTTGCGTTCTTCTTTGCTTTATTTTCCGCCTTCAAAAACCATTTGTCCGTAGGAAAATGCTTCCATCCTGCAAAAAGATACATGCAGCCGGTCATGATGAGCCAGAACCAGGTGGTCGGGTTCGAGAACCAGGTGGTGAAGAAGGAAAGCACCAGATACATGGCTACCTGTGCATAGATCAGGTAGGACAGGGGATTCCGGTTCTTTAAGGTCTTTTCGGTGATGAAGGAGCAGAAGGCTCCAAGCAGTCCTCCGAAGAGGAACACGCCGATCACACCGAAGTCGTAATATGCATCATAAATGACTGTCAGGGTAGTCAGCTCTACCTTGGTGGTGTATATGGTTCCCACCAGCACATCTCCCAGAACAAACTTCAGTCCCGTCAGGGCAAAGAGAGGGAAGCACTGACGAAGTCCCAGGGCAAATGCCGGAAGCTCCCGGACCAGACAGTCAAAATTCTCGTAGTTATTGGCAATGTACATATAGGGCTGCGTAACGAAGATGGGGGTGTTCGGATTCTTCATGTCGAAGATCTCGTTCAGATATTCAACGGAATGAGCACGAAGCACCGTCAGCAGCACGTACATGGGCACCAGTACCAGAAAACATCCTGCCAGAAGAAGGATCAGGTTCTTCGGCCGGAGCAGCTTCTTCAGAGAGAAGAAGGTCACCATGGTCAGAGCCACGGACATGATCAGGAAGTATCTCGATACGCAAAGGATCGGAACACTGATGGCGATCACATTCATCAGGGTCAGGACACCCAAAAGAAGCAGGTCCTTCTTATGCTCCTTCAGGGGCTTTACGTTCTCTCCCTTCTTCCGGAAACTGTTCCACAGAGAAAGGAACCGCTCCCGATCCCAATAGAGGTACAAAAGGGTCAGGGGATGGACCATAACGGAGCTGACCGTGAAATAGTGCACCCCGGTGATATGAAAATAGGAATAGGCGTGAGGGGTATTCTTTACCAGTGCAGGCAGGAATCCCAGGACAGCCCACTCAAGACACATCGCAGCAAAAGGAAGGACGGTCATCACCACCAGACACACAAAGAGTCTGCCGAGAATGCGTTTCTTTCCTTCCGGATCCGCATCGGAAACACCGGTCTCAAAAACTTCATTTTCCTTTGCAGATCTTTTACTTTGTTCCGTCGGAACAGATCTCTTACCCTTCTCCCGAAGGAAACGGTAGAGGTAATATCCGCCCAGAAAGAACAGGTAGAATCCCAGGAAGGAACACCAGGTCAGAAGCTTCCAGCTGTCATGAGACAGGTTTGAGAGCTTCAGACAGGCTACGGCGATGCCTCCCAGCCAGAACAGCGACAACAGTGCCGGCATGGCCACCAGATTCTTCTCGATCCGTTCAAATACCACATAAAGCCCTACGGCAAGGATACCGAGGAGCACAGCGGCAATGATCCAAAGAGTAATCATAAGACCGGACCTCCGTCACTCGCCGAGACCGGTCTCAACGGAATTCACAAGATCCTGCAGTGCAGCTTCTTCATCCTCGCCATCGCACCTCAGTTCGATCTCATCTCCGCATTTGACACAGGCCGCCAGCACACTTAAGATGCTTTTGGCGTTGGCATCGTAGGTACCGATCTGAAAATGGATGGTGGATTTGTACTCCAATGCCTTATTGCATAATACTCCCGCCGGCCGCAGGTGCAGGCCGGTGGGGTTCATGATCTTTACTTTCTGCTTTACCATAAATACAGTAACTCCTGTTTCGTAGGAAATCCTTTTCCCGGTTTTGTTTCAGCCCGGTATTGTTTCAGATCCCCTGATAATTGTATTCCTGAGACGGCTCCGTTTCCGGTTCGCTCTCGGAAGCGCTCTCTTCCGGTTCGGTATCGCTCTCCACCGGCATCTCGCTTTCGGACTCACTCGGAGTCTCGCTCGGAGACTCACTCTCGGATTCACTCTCGGATTCGCTCTCGCTCTCCGATTCCTCGGAGGAGACCTCCTTGACACTGACTCTGAGAGTCAGGTAAATGGGTTCAACCAATGTAAATTCATCGGCTCTGTCATCGAAATCGGGGATAATGACCTGAACGGTATAAGACTCTTCCTGAGGAACCAGTCCCGCAAGATCCACCTCTGCGATGATATTATCTGCAGTAATGGAATCCAGATCCTCTTCAAAGCCCTGAAGGGTGACTACGAAGTTCCTTGCATAGAAGTAGTATTCGTACTCTTCGGACTTATTATGCAGGATCAGGGCATCCGTGCCGATCCGGAAGTTCTTGTTCCGGAGTTTTTCGATCTTGATCACCACATTGGCAACGGAAGGATTGTCATCCGCGATGCGCACGTTCTCAGGCAGATACTTGGCCAGATCGATCTGGTAAGTCAGATCGGAGGTGGCATTTGTCTTGGGATACTCATCTCCGGGGATCTCAAGAGAGTTCAGATCCGCCAGGGCAGCCTTCGAACCGATGACCTTGATGGTCTTCACATCCCAGTCATGGCCGCTGGACTTATAGCCCGGAGCAACCTCTCCCACGGGATCACCCAAGTTTACATTGATGGTCTTGGACTTCAGAACCTCGGGATAGATCGTAACATCTTCCTGGCTGAGCTTCAGACTGTCCATATTGGTAATGGGCGCACTGTTTCCGTCATAGAGGACTATCTTGCCGTTCATCTGAACCGTATCTGCGGTTACCTGAGAGCGGTCCAGGTTCACATAAGCCAGACGCTGGATGCTGGCAAATGCCGTCTTTCTGCCCGTAACAGTGATCTGAGCAGGCTCAATGGTGGTATTCTTTCCGATGGTGATATCCTCGGCCAGATCTCCTTCCCAGTTGATGGAAACGTTGAAGATCCGCTCCACCACTTCTTCCAGGTGGATCTTCACCACGCCTTCACCCTTCAGCTTCACCATATCCTCGGTGATGAGATTCCTGTGAGGGAAACGATCCCAGTCGATATGGATGTCCGAAGCCTTGTTATAAGCATCGGCTCCGTAGAAAAGATCCATGTTGGCATAGATGATCTTATCAAAATCACTTGCCGTGATCTCATCGATATCCTTCTTTCTTGCGGTTACCGTTACGGATACCGTTTTGGGAGTGGTGTAATCATACTCATACCGCTTCCCGTCGATCTCGATCAGCTCAGGCTCTTTCCTGAGATCCACCTCAATACCGGTGATGGTTTTGGTGGACATGGGGTTTGCAATATTGATCAGGATGACCCACACGGGGATCGCAACGATCAGAGCAAGGATCTTGTAAGGGAGATTTTTAAACAGGGTCTGTTTCATCTGTCACGCCCCTCCCTTCTTCTGCTGCTTCCTTCTCAAACTCCTCCGTAAGTTCGTCCGGAGTATCAACCGGAAGCTCTTTCTTTTTACTTTCTGCGCCGTATTCCTTCAAAGGCGCAGCGGAAAGCATCTCCGTTTCCGCATGAACGGATACGGGACGGTCTTCTTCGATATTTGCCTCATCAAGTGCCTCGCGGATCTCCTCTTCCTTCTCTTCGGAGATGGCCGGGGCCTTCTTCCAGAACTGATACCATCTGCGTTCGGACTCATCCTTCCGAAGTGCCTGGATATTCTCCAGTTCACGGCGCAGAGTCTCGCGGTCAATGTCATGCATCAGATTTCCGTCCTGAGTCAGGGACACTGCTCCGGTCTCCTCGGAAACGATGATGGTAAATGCATCCGTATCCTCGCTGACGCCCAGAGCCGCACGATGTCTGGTACCCAGTTCCTTACTGATACTGCTGTTTTTGGAAACCCGGAGGATACAGGTGGCAGCTGCCACACGGTCATTCCGGATCACCACCGCACCGTCATGGAGTGGCGTGTTGTGTACAAAGATCTGCAGCAGAAGTTCTCTGGTCACTGCAGCATCCAGCTCGATACCGGTCTTTTCAAAGGCTTCCAGGGAAATGTCCTTCTCAATGACGATCAGTGCTCCGACCTTGTCTTTCCCCAGGTCAAAAGCTGCCGATACCAGAGAGTTTTAGGTGGAATCGGAGAAGCGCTTGTCTGCAGCCTTTCCGCCGATCCGGAGATATTTCGTGAAATTGTTCCTTCGACCCAGCTGTTCCAGGATCTCTCTGAGTTCCGGCTGGAACAACACGAAGAGGGCCACGATACCTACACTGAAGGCCTCCTCCATGAGCCAGGAGATCACGGACATGTTCATGATCCGGGAAAGGGCATAAAAGACCAGCAGAACGATCAGGCCCTTTAATACGAACCAGGCCCGGACCTTCTGGATCCAGTATACACATTCATATAGCAACACAGCCAGGATAATGATCTCGATCACATCCGTCCATGCAAAGCTCGGGAGAAACAGCAGATCTCCCAATAATTCTTTGATCCTATCCATATACTAAAATCCTCTTACTGTATCAATCAAAGCTGCGGCTCATCCTTTTCGGGATCGGAACCGGATTCTTCATCTTCCCCGGAAGAAGCCCCGTCATCGTTCCCCTCTTCGCCGTTTTCGACTTTTTCTTCGTCGACATCGTCGGTCTCATCCGTTTCCCCGTCAAACAACTCCGGATCGGAGTCTTCACAGACTTCCTCTTCCTTTTCGGGATCGACTTCACTCTCATTTTCCACGGGTTCTTCCTTCAGGATCACGGGAGCAGTGGCGCCGAGGGAGGACTTCACTTCCTTCTTCACCGTCTCAATGGGCTTGGTCGCAAACTCATCCGCCTCGGGATTGATCTCGGGCTGATCGTCCTCATTTCCGAGAGGAAGAGGTGCGGTATCTCCGGTCTTTCCGGAGGAAACAACTTCTGTCTTGATGGGCGGTTCTTCATTCTCCGCCTCCGTCTTCTGCTCTTCCTTCTGATCCTTGGAGACGCCTCCCCGCTTAGCAAAGGTCTTAAAGGAGATCTGCTGACGCGGCAGTGAGGTCTTGGGGATCGCCTTTACGTAATAGACGTAATCCTCGTCCTCGAACTGGATCAGCTCCATCCGGTCGTAATTCAGAGAGTAGACCAGGAAGTAATAGAGCATCAAAAATGCCAGTCCCAGCAGGGAACCGATCACACAGCCCGCCACGTTCACATTCAGTTCGAAGAGATATCCGCCCAGAATGGTGAAGAGCATGGAGCAGACTGCGGAAGTCACCGCTGCCACGATCCAGGAATATTTTACCGGGATCTTCCGGATGATAAAGCTGATGCCGATGGTAAGAAAGGCCACAAAGAACAGGATCCATTTACTCTCATCCCCGATGATGCCGCCCGTCAGGAAGATCAGCCGCTCCGGCATTGTGAGCACGGTTTTCGTGGATGTCAGGGTGGTCAGATTGTTCTGGACAAATGCCAGATAATCCCGGATCACCAGACCGAATACCACGGGGATCACCGCAAAGGGATTGGTGATCATTCCGGCGCAGACCCAGACCGCCGCAGGACATTTCCAGAAGGAAAACAGCAGTGTCAGGACCGTAAGCCAGGAATTGCCCGGATGGAAAATGAAATACAGACAGAACACCAGGAAATACATCATTCCCAGCATAATGGCCGCTTCCTTGGAGGTGTACCAGAGCTGGAGCACCAGATAACCTGCACCCACTGCCGTCAGGATCCCTGTGGGAGCCACCGCACAGACCAGGGCCAGAGCCAGATGCAGAAGCACCGGCTTATCGATCAGGGTACAATAACCGGTATTCTTCTCGATCACGGTAAGCAGAACAAACACAAACACAAACTTGCCGATGGCTATGAGAAGCCGGTCATACCGACTGTAGAAATATTTCAATTTTTCTTTCAATTCCAGAAAGAACTGCATATATCAACCTCTTTTGTTGTCATCAAGATTTCTCTCCGCTTTGCTGCGGAGTAAGCGAGCTTCGCATTTTTCGATCCGGTTGATCGTTTTTGTGCCTTCAGGCCCTTTCGATCAGTTGGAGCGTCCCTCGGCCTTCTTTGCCTCCGCTCTGCGCCAACGCTCGCTGCACGCCTCAAGGCGCCTTAAGACGGACCGGTATTCACGGCATTTTGCCGCCGCCTTATTATACCGGATCAGGCTCACCACCAGGGTGATCACCAGAAAGATCCCCAGTCCGATGAGATAGATCTCGCCGATGGAAAGGAGCATATATCTCAGGTCGTTTAAGCTGATGGTAATGGACAGCGATTCGATCTGATACATCAGATACACGCCCACAATGAGAGCCGCCGCCATGGTATAGGTGACCGCATTCACCATCAGATGAAGCGCAACATAATCGGCACAGGTGAACAGATTGGTCTGGATCGCCCTGTGATGCTCTTTTTTCTCGAACATTGCCGCTCTGCTCTGCAGGATCAGTTTGTTCCGATGGATCATGCCTTCTCTCCTTTCGCTTTTCGTTCCATCCCTTCGGATCTGCGGTATGCCCCGGATCTGCCGTTTTTCCGCAAAAAGAAAAATGACCCTGAAAGCATACAGGGTCATTATATCACAGATTGTATGGAAATACCATAGATTCTTTTGAGTTTTACTGTCTCAGGGTACTGTTTTTCTCATATTTCAGCCCCGGTGAAGGACCACTCCCAGAAGGGCACAGATGAGGAACAATCCCAGGTCCACAGCCACGATGGTGGCTCCCACCGGCGTTCCGAAGAGGATCGACAAAAGAACCCCCATAACGGCGCAGAAGGAGGAGGAAACGGCGGAAAAGATCACCACTCCCTTGAAGTTTCCGATGATCCTCATTCCGGAAAGGGCCGGGAAAATGATCAGTGCCGAGATCAGAAGGGATCCCACCAGATTCATTCCCATGACCACGATCACGGCAATGATGGCCGCAATGAAGAGATTGAGGAACCTGGTCTTCATTCCGCAGCTCTCCGCAAAGATCTCATCGAAGGTCACCGCAAAGATCTTGTGGTAGAACAGCAGAAAGGAAACAACCACGATCACAGCCATGATGAGACTGAAGATCACGTCGGAGGTTTCCAGAGTCAGGATGGAGGTGGATCCGAACAGGGTCGAACATACATCTCCGCTGACATTGGGACCGGTCTTAAACCGGTTCATGAGCAGATAGCCTATGGCCAGCGCTCCCACGGAGACCATGGCCACAGCCGCATCTCCGTTCAGTTTCATTTTCCTGGAATAGGTCAGCAGAAAGACTGCCGTAAGCACCGTTACCGGAAGGATCAGGATGTTCTGGTTGGCAAGCTGAAGCACAGAAGCCGCCGCCATGGCACCGAAGGCCACATGAGACAGGCCGTCTCCGATGAAGGAATACCGCTTCAGCACCAGGATCACACCCAGAAGGGAAGCACAAAGGGCCACCAGAAGTCCTACGATCAGAGCCCGGATCACAAACCCCTGCTGAAGGTACAGCTTCAGCATCTCGAGGGAATCCGTTATTGTATTCATTCGGATGCACCTCCTTCTTCAAAGGTCTTTCCGAGTCCGCTGGCCAGATACTCCTCCCGGGTCCCGTAAAACAGCTGTTTCCGGCTACCTATATGAAGCACATGGGTAGCGATCTCCAGAGCGGAATGAAGGTCATGGGACACCATGATCACTGCGATCCCGTTCTTCACCAGATCGGAAGTGAGCTGGTAAAACTCCGCCGTCACTTTGGGATCCAGACCGGACACCGGCTCGTCCAGGAGCAGGAGCCGCTCCGTGGCACAGAGGGCTCTCGCCAGAAGCACTCTCTGCTTCTGCCCTCCGGAAAGGTTCCGAAAGCTCTTCTTTCTCATGTCATAAACATTCATCAGCATCATATTGGCTTTCGCCGTCTGCCGCTGCTCCTTTCCGTAAAACGGGGAAAAAGGGTGCTTCGGCAATGTTCCGGACAGGACGATCTCCTCCACGGATGCGGGAAAATCCCTTTGAAACTCGGTCTGCTGAGGCAGATAGCCGATCTCATTCTTTCCCAGGTCGTCTCCCGTGAGCATTTCCCCGGACAGGGGACGGATCAGACGGAGAAGCGTCCGCACCAGGGTACTCTTTCCGGCGCCGTTCTCACCGAGAACCACCAGACATTCTCCGGCAGATACGCTGAAAGAAAGGCCTTCCGCCACGGGAGTTCCTTCGTAACCGATATTCAGATCCTTACAGGTAAGATAAGCCATGCTCCGCCTCCTTTCCTTTGTTCGCAGCCTGAAAAGGCGCATTCATATGATGCATAATAATCGGCTTCGGAAAGATCTCTCTTCCGAAGCCGACTTCTTTATTTGCAACACAATTGCAATTCTTCAGTTATCCTAACCTAAAATCCACGTTCTGTCAACCGTTTTTCAAAAAGATTTCCCTTTTCAGGCTTTCTTTTTCTTTCTGAGAAGGAAGAACAGTACGATGAATCCGATCAGAAGTGCCAGGACAAAGGCACCGCCGCCTGCAATGATCCGAAGGAGCGGTCTGTTGTCTCCCACACGTACCATCAGGTCTGTGGAAAGCAGGAAGGAAATGGCCTCCTGCTCATACTCATTTCCGGCATAATCCTGAACGATCACCTTGACGCTCTGGCGCTGAGAGGAGCTCTTGATGGTCTTACTGATCCTTCCGCCTGCTTCCTCAATGGCCTTTTCGTCATATTCGATCTCTTCGGCATTCTCGCCGGTAATGATCACCTTCACGCTCTTCAGGGCAAGATTATCATTTACGATGATGGTGACCAGTCGTTCCTCTTCGTCATACTGCTCGCCGTCGGTGATACCAACCACCTGAACGGTAGGAGCCGTACGGTCGAGGCAGAAGCCGATCACGCAGTTTCTGGAGTTGTTATCCGACGTGTTCTGTGCGGCATCCTTCGACTGCAGTGTAACCTGATATACACCCTCTTCGGTAAAGGTTTCCGGTTTGATCCGGTAGATATACTCTTTCCAGGACTTATCCGTTCCGCTGCTTTCCACCGTATAATCCGTTCCCTCTTTAAGAGTGGTCAGATTTCCGTCACGGTTCACGATCACGTTGGAGGTCTTCAGATAGTCCACGTTGACCTCATGGATTATGATCTCCCGTCCGGACTGCAGGAAAGGCCTGTTTCCGTCCCCGGTATTCAGCCATGCCTCACTTTCCGGATCCAGCATGTAATTGGAACCGAAACGGTTCACCGAATAGGTAAGGGTCTTTTTGGTCTCGTTTCCGGCCAGGTCCTTGGCGGTAACGGTAAGGGTATAGATATCGTCCACAGCCTCCACATTGGGGAAATTATCAAAGGAGAACTTCTCCCCGTTGGTCATGGCCAGGCGCTGATAGGAGCCCTGTCTCTGCTCTTTGACTTCACTTGAAAGCTCCCCGTCACGGACACCGGTAATGGTGTACTTCAACTCCAGGAAGTTTTTATCCTTGGCAGAGATGACCGGCATCAGAACACCATTATAGGCCTTCAGATCTTCGATGCCTTCAATGGTGATCTCCGGGTTTATGGTATCGATCACGAATTTTACGGAAGCTTCGCTCAGTTCGTTTCCTGCTCTGTCACGACCCTTGACGGTTACCGAATATTCTCCGTCCTTCTGACAGAATACGGATAATTCGTTATAGTCTCCGTCCTTGGACCAGACAGCGGGGATCCCGATGGCGATGGGCTTTCCGTCCGCATCCTTCGCTTCTACCTTCACATCCATACTGGAGGAATCAAAGTTCTCCTCCAGAACCTGGATCCGGACATTTCTTGCTTTTCCGAAATATTCCAGTTCCGAATGGTCGGTACTCAGTTCATCGTCATCAAAGGAGATCACGATATCCGGACCTTCCATATCGATGCTGAACCGTTCCGTCTGCATCATATCCGAGGAATTACCCGCCAGGTCAATGCAGGACACTGCCAGAGAGTAATCTCCGTCTTCCGAGAAGGTAACGGTGCAGGTATAGGAAGTATCTTCATTGTAGCCGTTTCTGAGCCAGTTGCTGATCACAGGCTCCTTGGGTCTTCCTGTGGTCGTGATCTTCACGTCACTTGTGTCGATATGAGGATCCCGGATCACAATGGTGGCAATACGCTCAGACCGGTAATACGAACCGTTATACGGCTTGTTCAGGTTATAGGTGATCTCGATCTTCGGTTTGACGGAGTCAATGATGAACAGCTTTGACATCCGGCTGGTGATACCGCTTCCGCGCGTGATCTCCACGGTAACGGTCACAGCACCCTGATTATCCTCAGCAGGGATCACAACCTTATCGTTCACGGAATAGGTCAGTACCCGGAACATATCCATCCAGTCACCCCGGGCCAGACCGTTTTCCACCGTTACATTCTTAAACTCCTGGTCATCGATCAGGATGCGGTAGCTGCTGATACCGGAATGAAGATCCGTCAGATCCAGTTCCAGTTCCAGATCCGAATTATAATAATCCGTTCCGCCCACAGACCTTCCGGGCTCACTGAGCGCCGTGATCTTAATGGTGGATGCAAGCTCATTTCTGGCATTGCTCTCGATGAGCTGCTGTTCTTTTCTTCTGACGGAGCGTCCCACATGATCGGTGGCGATCACTTCCAGACTGCCCTTGAAATCCCCTTCTTCGATGGGGAGGTTGATCATTGCAGAAGAACCGTCCTCCCCTACGGGAACCGTAACGGTCCTTACCGATCCGTCTTCCGATGTTACCAGGAAAGTAAAGGTATCAAGTCCGCTTTCGGTATCCTTTGCGGAGGCTTTCACCGTCAGAGTTCCGGATGCGATGACGCCCCGGCTCTCCAGTCCCTGATACTCCTTCAGCTGACCGCTCGCCTGATAGAACAGGCTCAGTTCTTCGGGAGCCGTCAGATCCAGACCGAAGTCCTTGGAGGTCAGGACAGCAGTGTTGCCTGCCAGGTCTTCCACCTTGTATGCAAACCGATAGATTCCTTCTTTGTCCGTGACAAATGCAATGCCTACGGAGTTTTTGATCACGGAAAGGTCCAGGTTGCCGACAGCCTCTTCCAGTCCTTCAATCCTCATTTCAGTGCCGTTGTAGGAATATGCCTTGAATTCCCGAAGTGCGTTCACAACCTCGGCCATTCTCAGATTCTCATCCGCCGCTGCATATCTCAGTTCCACGGCAGCATCATAGTAATCCAGATCATCTCCGGAATATACCGGCTGAATCGGCTCCTGTGAGCCGTTCAATACACTTCTTGTCAGAGCAGGTGCCGTCCGGTCGATGACCAGCAAGGTACTGCGGTATGCTCCGCCTGAAACTCCGGCCACATCAGTTGCACCTGCCACGGCTGCGCCTGCACTCATCAGGTTTCCGCAAAGGTCGCTGTAGCTTACGTAGATCCGGTAATTGCCTTCCTCCCGAAGGGTAAAGGTTCCGACGTAAACCTGTCCCATATAAGTCCAGGTAATATCGGGCCGGAAGACCTCCTGTCCCCGTTCCACGTTCACGCGGAAGGAATCCAGCTGATCCAGTCCGTTCAGCACTCCGGTGGAGATCTCATTTTCCCGGATGGAGATCATTACATTGATCTCGCCGTTGTAATATGCGGTATAGCCGATCTCCGGCTGTGCATTTCTCTTATCGCGTTCCGGTGCCGGCTCCTTATCATAGACAAGGCGATTGGCATTGTTGTAGGCGATGGAGAAGACCGGTGCGATATGGTCGAGCACAAACTGTCTGCGCAGCATGCCGCCGGTCACGGATGCAGTGTCTGCTCCTCCGCCGGAAACCATGGGATGTCCGAAGTGATCCTTGTAGGAAAGGACCATTTCGTAAAGTGCTGCCTCATCAGCACCTTCAAAGGTGAAGGCACCGTCATGATACATTCCGCGGTCGGTCCAGGTGATCTCGGAGAGGGCAAGCCGGCGTACGGCGCCGGTGGAAAGATTGATCACTTCAGCGATCACATTGTCCCTCGCAAAGCCGAGACTGTTGTCATAGATCGTAAAGGAGAAGCTCAGATCGTCTCCGTCCTTCTTGTTCGGATATACACTCAGTCCGTTTACCTCACGGGCGCTCTCCGCAATGGAAAATGTCTGGATCACCGGTGCGGCATCATCCATGAGCAGGACTTTGTTCTTGATCGACTCCGTACCGACGAGGGGATTCCCCGCTGCATCGTGATACTCGGCATCGATCCGGTATTTGATGTTCTTTCCCGTTACATAGGGGAGGTATACCTTACAGGAAACACTGCCGTTCTGGTACTTTCCCCATACGACCACAGGCTTCTGACCGGCAGGCCAGGTATCCGCGTTCCGGATTTCCTTGAACTGGTCCTCCGTCATCACCGTGAGGGCTCCGAGAGCTTCCACGTTACCGTCCTGATCGGTTGCGGTTGCGGTCACCGTCGGATACACCGTCTGGTCATTTTCCTTCCGGTAAAGGAAGTATTCTTCCGTAAAGAGCAGATCCACGCTTTCAAACGTTTCACTTCCCGTTTTTGCAATGACACCGTAATCAATGCCGTTCAGACCCTGAGCAGCCCAGTCGGCAGTTGTCATGGAAACAACCGGAGACTTCCGGTCCAGAGCGATCTGGGTTCCCACCAGCTTCCCGGAACCGTTCAGATTTCCGGGAGTTACGGAAAGAGCCGCATTTCCCAGAAGGTCACGGATCTGGGTAATGGCAAGGCTGTCTTCGTAGGAAGCCCCGTCTGCATCCATGGCGATGCGGCCTGTTACAGCCTTCTCGTAATAAACGGTCACTCCGTCCTTTTCCACGGCAAGCCATTCCTGAGAATTGGAGGCTTTCACATCCCTTAAGGACAGATTGCCGTCGAATTTTTCCAGGATGATACGGCCGGCCAGATCGGTACGGTCAATGCCGGCGGAGTAATCGCCGTCGTTATCTCTCACATAAATGGTAAATGTAACTTCCTTGCGGCCCAGGACCTTTCCGATGTTCTTGTCGATGAAATCGATCCCGGTATACTTCGGAGTATCCACTCCGTCGGAAACGTAATCCACGTAGGCCTCTGCAAAAGGACTGTCCCAATCTGCCAGGAAGGTAAAATCCTTCTCATGGGTACTTCCGTCACGGTCCTCTGCTGTGATGACAACGTGATAACGGCCGGTCTTGGTATGGTCTTTAAAGAAATCCGCCTGCTCCCAGTCTTCCGGAGCCAGTGTCACTTCCTTCTTCAGGATCTGAGGAAGCACCAGGATGGGATCGGGATCCGTTTCGGATTCGCTTTCCGATTCCGACTCAGACTCGGATTCACTTTCGGATTCACTTTCGGATTCGCTTTCGGTTTCGCCTTCGCCTTCGCTTTCACCTTCATCTCCGGTCTCACCTTCGTCTCCGGTTTCGCCTTCATCTCCGGTCTCACCTTCGTCTTCGGTCTCACCTTCGTTTCCGGTCTCGCCTTCAGCCTCGGATTCAGCCTCAGTGTCGCTTTCGGCTTCGGTGTCGCTTTCGCCTTCGGTGTCGCTTTCGCCTTCGGTGTCACTTTCACCCTCGGTATCGCTTTCCCCTTCGGTGTCGCTTTCACCCTCGGTTTCGCTCTCCGCCTCGGATCCGCTTTCCGATTCGCTCTCAGATTCGCTTTCGGACTCACTTTCCGATTCACTCTCGGATTCGCTCTCGGATTCGCTTTCGGATTCACTTTCCGTTTCCGGGATCGGGGTGGGGGTTGCCTCTACCAGAGCTTCGTCCCGTTCCAGATTCCACAGGACACCGTCACGGATCAGAGTTTCCTCATCCTCTTCCCCGTAGAATATCTGATATCGGATCTCCCAGAGGCCTTCATCATCCTTTGCCTTGGCAACAAGAGACGGAAACTCCCTGTAGAAGCCGTTGGCAAGGTTCCCGTTCTTCCATTCTCCCTTGTATACCTCAGGAGGGTCGGAGATCACAGGATCCACCGGATCTTCTCCGTTCCCGTTTCCTCCTCCCTGATCATCTCCGGAATCGCCTCCCTCTTCCGGAACTGCAAGAGTAACACCGGAAAGCCCCGGTACCGCAAAAAGCCCGGAGAGCACCATGCTCACGGAAAGGCCCACTGAAAAAGCCCGATTCAGTTTTTTCCAATTCATTTTTCTCATAAAGCATTTTCCTTTCACGATCCGCATAGCTGCAGACCGTCTTAGATCTTTCGCAAAAGGACCTACATCTTTATCACTTCATCCGTATGGACCAGGATCTTCTCCCGGACCACCCGGAATTGAAACGCATCCTCAGGAGTCTTTCCGGAGATCAGAGGTTCCGTTTCCGGAGTATCCTCATCCCGGTAAAGTACTGCGGAAAGATCTTCTGTCTCCGTATCTCCGTCATCGAGATGAAGAACTGCCGACTGGCCGAAGATCTCACGGACATCAGATTTTCTTCTTCCGATCTTCTCGGAACTCATATGTTCGGAAGGCTGTTTCTCATCGAGTCTTTCGGAATTCAGGGCGCCGGTCTTCTTGGCCTGCCTTGCCTGTCTTTCCCGCTCTTCCTCACGGTCGTGTTTGGTATTCTCCTGCAGCTGTCTGATGGTTCTCCTTGCACGGATACCCGTCAGAAACTCGATGACGGATGCGATCTTCAGCTTGAAGAACAGATAGATCGTGATCCCTAAGAATACCACGAATAACAGCAGAAACAGGTAAAAGAATACCTGATATGCAGAAAGGGCAACCGCTGCACAGATCATACCCGATCACCTCCCTTTCCGTAAGCGCTGTCCACGCTTCTCCGGGCAATGGAGAGATTCTTCTCAAGCTCGGAGATGGAATTCAGGATGTACTCGTCGGAGATCCCCTGAAAATCCGTATCAAGCCGGGAATCAACTTCATCAAGGAGCGCCTTGATATCCTCCTGGGCAACTCCGGCCCTGCGGAACTTCCAGGAATAGTTGGTAAGCTCCGAGAGCAGCTGCTTATACATCATGACAGCCGTGTAGGAATTATCCTCATCGACAATGTTTCCCGTAGTCAGGGACTGAAGATCCAGCCAGTAATCCGCAAAGCTGACGGAGGTATCTCCCGTTGCATCCGGAACCAGGAGCTTCGGATAGTAATTGCAGATCATGTAGAGGCGCTCGGCCCGCTTGCCTTCCTTTTCCGTCAGGAAGGTTCTGTAATCGTCTCTCTGCGCCACTTCAAAAAAGACCTTGGCACTCTTCCGGTTCGAGGTATTCCTAAGACCCAGCAGAGCTGCTGCATCTGCATTTGCCTCGGTTTCTTCCTCGGTTCCCTCGCTTTCCTCTTCCTTCTCGGCGGTTTCGACTTCCTCTTCCTTGATGGGTTCGTAATACTTGTAGTAATAGGCAATGCCGAGATCATAGGCAAACTTTGCGTAGCCCTTTTTATTTCCTTCGCTGAAGCGCTTGTCATTCGTATCCAGCGTATCGGATTCGTACAGGATCCGGTTCAGCTCCGCATTTTCCTCTGCGGTGAACATTTCATCATCAAGATAAACGTTGTTCAGAAGATAATCATAGGCTTCGGCACGGGTGGGATCCAGGGCAATGGCCTTTCTCAGATTCTCAACCTCGCTCACCTGATCATTCTGAGTGGTGGCACTTCTGGCCGCCTTCAGATAGGTTTCGTAGTCGTTGTTCTTTGCCTTTCCCTGCATCACCTGCATGGAAATGGCTGCCGCACCGAAGACCAGTGTCAGGGCGGCGGGGATCAGAAAGCGGTGAAGATTGCTCACCTGCTCCTTACGGTAGGATTCATCCGATTCCCAGTAATGATCCAGCGCATACATCAGCTCCGAACAGTCCTGATAACGGTCATCGGGGTTGTTCATGGTACACTTTTCGATGATGGCTTCCAGACCGGAAGACAAGGCCGGATTCCAGTGACGGATGGGATAGATCTCGTAGGGAGGCTCTGCCGGATTGTGTCCGGTGATCAGATGGTACATGGTAGCACCCAGGCCGTAGATATCCGTTCTGGCATCCGTCTGGCCGTGTCCGCCGTACTGCTCGGGAGCCGCATAGCCCTTGGTACCGAGGCAGACCGTATCATCCAGTTCGCTCTCTTCACGATATTTTCTTGCCGCACCGAAGTCGAACAGCACCACATCTCCGTCGGGACGGAGCATGATGTTGGAAGGCTTCATATCACGGTAAATGATGGGCGGATCCTGAGAATGCAGATAACCCAGCACTCCGCAGAGCTGCTTGGCCCACTTCACCACATCCTCCTGCTTCTGTGCGCCTTTTTCACGCACATAGTATTTCAGGGTCTTACCTTCGATGAAATCCATTACGATCAGGAAGCTGTCCTGATCCTCAATAACGTCGACAATACTCGGCATGTTCGGATGGGACAACTGCCTGAGCATATTCGTTTCGACTATGATACCGTTGTTTGCCACAGCGGCTCTTTGGGAAGTATCCTTACGCACCTCTTTGATGGCCCAGGTCTTGTTGGCACGCTCATTAATGGCCATATAGACCACGCTCATGCCACCCTGGCCCACCTTGCTCAGGATCCTGTATTTCCCTTCTACCAATTGACCAATCTCTAACATACCTGCTGTCCTTTGTCAGTTTCTGCCTCAGATCACCCGGATCATCACGGCAGTGATGTTGTCGTGTTCATTTCTCTTCTTGCAGAGCTCCGTCAGGAATACCAGTCCTTCCTTCATCTCCCGCTCATCTGCGGGCTGTCCGGAACCGAGATATTCCAGGATCTCCTGGACCGTGATCCTGTGCCGGAAGCCGTCACTGCAGAGAAGAAAGCCTCCGCTCTCCGGGATCCTTCCGGACTCAAAGACCGGTTCCACGTCGCCGGATGCGCCGATACACTGCAGAAGCACGCTTCTTCTTACGTCATTCTCCGCTTCCTCGGGAGTAAGGCGTCCTGCATCCACTTCCCTCTGGACTATGGTCTGGTCCTTCGTCAGCTGATACACGTTCTGAGTCACCTGATAGACTCTGGAGTCGCCTACATTTGCCAGGAAATAATCATGGCCGATCATAAGAATGGACACCAGGGTGGTTCCCAGTGAAGTATCCTTCTCATGCCCGTAAGACTTCAGGGCGGCATTGCCCTCCCGGATCACATCCCTTAAGCTTCTCTCCAGATTGTTCTGGAATCTGCCTCCGGAAAAACTGCCGTACTCAGCTTCGCTTCCCGCATCCTTAAGGAGCAGGGGAAATTCCTCGTCAAACCAGGTACTGAGCCTGCGGATCATGGTGGCACTGGCCAGTTCACCCTTGGGCAGACCTCCCATGCCATCACAGATCACTGCAAACGCAACCCGTCCGAGACTCGTTTCGGCCACCTTCACAAGAGCCGAGTCCTGATTGATCTTTTTTCGGATTCCCACATCCGTATGTATCGCTATTCTGAAATCCATGCTCACTAAGTCCTTTGTCATTATTATCTGTCAAAGTCTGTCATAATCTGTCTGTTAAAACCTGCCGGCCGTCACCGGTACGCCTTTACGGATACCCTCATCCGTCCCGAACCCGTGGTCCTGACCTGATCCTGATAAATGAACTTGCCCGTTCCGCGGATCACGATCACATCTCCGGGTTTGACGGAAGCGTCATTTTTGGAGACCGTCAGACCGTTCAGTAAAACTTTTTTCTCGCGGATCAGTCTCTCGGCGCCGGAACGAGAGGTCCTTGCCAGCTCCGCCGCAAAACAGTCGATCCTGAGAGAAGGCACCACCACCTCCAGGATCTCAAAGGCCCTGGAAAGATCCTCCGGCAGTTCCTCTGCCATGATGCAGGTCACACTCATCCGTCCGACCTGACTCAGATTCCCCAGGATATGTTCTCCTATGGCTTCGGTCGCAAACACGTAGGCCCCGTCCGGCCTGATCCGGATATCTCCCACCCGGTCCCGTTCGATCCCGAGGCCCATGATGGCTCCGAGTACATCTCTGTGTTCCAGGAGTTGAAACCTGGTGGAGGAGGGTTTCACCAGAACGGTCATCAGGGGAAATGCTTCTTCATAACCGATCTCCTCCGGATCTCCGAACCGGAACATGACCCGTTCCGCATCCTCGCATCCGCCGAAGGCCTTCACCCGGGGATCCGAAAGTCCTCCGGGGAGTCCCGCTTCCGGCAGAAGAGAACTGTCCGTCTCCTGCAGAAAGTCCGTGTAGGTATAGCAGCTGGTCCGTTCCGCCCGCTCAAGAAGTTCCTTCATCCTGGCGACCAGAAGTTTCCTTCGCCTGATCTCTTCGCTGCTTCCTTCCACTTCGTTCCTCCTATCTTCGATCCGCAACGATAACGTTTTCGTTCCCGTACGCAAAACGTCCGGATACAGTCGCTTATATTTTACTAAATATATGAACAAAAAGAAAGTAGAAATTGTTAAAAAAGCCTTATTTTTTATACTTTTTTAAGGACTTTTCCGCGTACGAAAAAACGGGTGGATCTTCGCTCTTTTCGGCGAATGAAAAATCACCCGAAAAATGAGAGATTTTTGAACGAGTGACGGCCTCCGGTTCAGCACAAAAATGTCAGGGAAAAATGCGGGAGTTCAGAATGATAAAAAGTCGTCTGTTTATCGCCTATTGGAGTAACTATAATGTTGTGCGTATTATGGTATAAACAAACGTTTTGTAAAACAGGTTTTGATCTCCCGGATCCACCTTCAAATGCAGGAATCAGCCGAAAAAACCGTAAAAAAGCCGATTTCAGATCACCCGTCTTCCCATCCTCTTTATAAACATTAGAGTAAGATTAAACTTTATAAAGATATATTGATCATAAAGGATTTCCCGAGATGTTAAAAAGGGAAAGAAATCTCCGATCCCGTCCCTTGGAATTCGAGCATCCTGAAAAACAGTCCACCATTTTGCCCGTTTTCGGCACAAAAATATCCCGATGCAGCCGAAAAACTGCATCGGGATCAGTCATTTTTCTTTCATTTCGGTGAAAAAACCGGCTTTTTAAGTCCTCTGTGAGGCGTTTTAAGTGTATTATTCCTCTTTATTTCCGCCGAAAAGACCTTTTACGGCATCTACGGCGCTGTCTACCACATTGCCTACCTTGTTTCCGGCAAGGGCATTCTTAACGCCTGCGACCAGCTGATCTTCCACGCCGTCCGGGATATCCACGCCTGCAAGCTTCTCAACTACTTTCACGGGATCGGACTGGAATTCCTTCAGCAGGTTCGGATCTGCCTGAATCTTCTTCACGATCTCTTCAACTTTTGCTTTTACGTCCATTTTCACAGACCTCCTTAAAGTTAGTTTGTTATATCTGATCCTCCGGCTGAAGACCGAAATAAAGACGATGCAGACCTTCCGTAAGGAGCTTTTGCGGACAGGCAAGATTCATTCGAAGCGAATGCTCTCCTCCCGGTCCGAAGATCACTCCCACTGAAAGGATCAGACCGCTCTTTTCACGGATCCTTTTCGCCAGAGATTCGGAATCACAATGATACAACTCACAATAGTAACTGCAATCGATCCAGAGCAGATAGGTGGCATCTCCTCCCACAACACGCAGCTTGGGAAGGTGCCCCTCAATAAACTCCGAAGCCATCCTTCGATTCTCCGCCAGATATTCCCGGAGCGCCTCAAGCCACTCCTCTCCCGCCGGGGAAAATGCTGCCACAGTGCAGGGAACGGCAAAGGTATTCGGTTCTCCCACCTCATCCGTATTGATCTCTCTCCAGATCTTATGCCGCACTGCAGGGTTGGAAGCGACCACAGCACTTGTCTGAATTCCGGCAATGTTAAAGGCCTTGGTAGGCGCAATGCAGGAGATCACATGGGATGTTTTATCAGGATCCAAAGAGCAGAACGGTACATAGGAAAGGCCCGGGGCCGTCAGATCACAGTGGACCTCATCCGAAACAATGAAAACATGATTCCGTTCGGCGATCTCTGCTACACGGATCAGTTCCTCCCGGCTCCAGATCCGTCCGGTGGGATTATGAGGATTGCAGAAGATCATTGCCGAAGCCTGAGGATCTGCCGCAGCCTTCTCCAGAGCATCCCAGTCGATATAGGAAGTGCCTTCTATCTCCAAAAGGGGACATTCCAGCACCACTCTTCCGTTGTTTAAGATCGAGTTATAGAAGATATTGTAGACCGGAGTCAGGATAATGATCTTTTCCCCCGGTGTGGTAAACTTTCTGACTGCCGCAGAGATGGTAGGGATCGCACCGGCACTGTACACCAGCCATTCCTCCGGGATCTCCGTCTGATAACGTCTCTTCCACCAGGAGCGGTAGGCATTCTTCCATTCCGATGTGATATCCGAATAACCGAAGGCACCCCTTTCCAATCTCCCCTTGATCGCATCCAGAACGCAGGGAGCGGTATCAAAATCCATATCGGCGACCCACATGGGCAGTTCCCCGGGCTTTACATCCCATTTTACGGAATCTGTTGCGGATCTTTCCCTTCCGGCATCAAAAAGAGTTCTGTATTTCGGGTCCATTTTACTCCTTATCCGTCTGAATGATGGTGGTCTGAGCAGGATCGATCTTCTCCGGATCCATGGTCAGTTCTCCGATGGAGCCTGCGGTGATCCTTCCGGACAGCGGATTAAGGACACTGTCCACATGTCCCGTCAGCTCCGCATCCACCGTGGAATACTCAAAAGCCAGCGTCGTATTAATGAGCCGGCAGTTCTTCATTACCAGATTTTTAATATAACACAAACCCTGCAGACTTTCAATGGTACAGCCTATGAAGGTCAGGTTCTCCGAGTTCCAGCCCAGGTATTCTCCCGAGATGAAGGAATTGGCCACCGTCACGTTTTTGCAGTTCCAGAAGGCATCCTTGGTCAGAAGTCTGCTGTTTCGGATCACAACATTTTCCGCTCCGTCAAAGCCGTAATTGCCCACCAGGTCCAGTTCATCCGCCTCGATGTCCCGGCAGTTCATGGCAAAGTAATCGCCCTTCACAAAGACCCGGTTCATCTTGACGCCGGAGCAGTGCCAGAGGGTCTCCTTGGCATCCGCAAACCGCACATCCTCCAGGGAAATGTCTTTGCAACGACGGAAGTTCTTCGGAGCCTCAATAAGAGCCCGCTTTACGCTGATCTGATCTGTATACCAGACGCCCGCCCGGGCCATCTCAAACCAGCTGCAGTCCTCCACCTGAATGTCATGACAGTACCACAGCGGATATTTCCATTTGAACATGCTTCTGCTCAGGGAAATGTTACAGCTCTCCTTTAAGGGAGATTCCCCGTCATCAAAGATCGTATTGGTGATTTCCAGATCTTTCGCCTGAAAGAGCGCCCGCTCTCCCGTCAGAAGCTTCTGATCGATCCGTTCCATGTATTACCTCCCGGTTGCAGATCTTCATCTGCAACAATCGTCGATCAAGTAAAACTTGATCGGTGAATCTTGTTTGTCCTATTATACCCTGTTTTCTCCCGAAGTGATACCGAGAAAAACCTCAAGTATTCCCGATTTTTTACTTTGCATAACCGTCAGAACCGGATTTCCGAGCAAACCCGGGCAGTTTTACGTACCTTTTCGGATCACTCTGCGCCATAGAAGAATCTCGCGATCTCTTCTCCCGAATAAGAAGCAAGTCCGTCAGGATCGGAAAGCACCGCCTTCAGAGAAGCAGAGCCCTCCGAAATACCGGTATCTTCTCCGGACAACAGAAAACGGAACCGTCCCGTCTCCTCTTCCGGACAGGAAAGATACCCCTCGGAGCAGATCACGGGATCGTACCGCTCACTCCACAAAGGGTAATGCTCCTTCATGATCTTTGAGGCCAGGCCGGCAGCAACACTGCCTTCTCCGCCGATGGAGGAAACAGAAACTCCGCCTCCTTTGACACCCTCCTTAGATGCGGAAGGGGTGGAATGAACCAGAAGAATGCTGTTATCAGAGCATTTTCCAAGGCAGATCCACACATGTCCCTTGATACTGATGATATCCCCGGGCCG
>JAGACB010000186.1 GCA_017614345.1 Lachnospiraceae bacterium | reverse complement strand
TTTGCTGTATATGGTCCGTCGAGAGATGAGGATCTGCCGGATGCCGGAGAGGTCGATGCAATTTACGTCCTTTCAGAGTATTACGACCGAAAGATCGGATACAGGTTGATGAATGAAGCGATCGCCAGGCTTTTAGAAATTAAAGATTATAGTACCATAATAGTGTGGGTGCTTGAGAAGAATGAGAGAGCGATCAGTTTTTATCACAAATATGGTTTTGAATTTGATGGCTGCAAAAAAGAGTGGACTCTTGGCACACCTGTTTCATTAGTCAGGATGATAAAGAAAAGAGTATGATGTTTATGATCGTAGCATTGATCGGGGAGGAAAGGTGTAAGAGCTATGGAGAAAATATCAGTTGATGAGGGAAAAGCTTTTGATTTCGGCAAGACTTCCAAGGCGTATGCGAAGTACAGGGACATTTATCCGGAAGAGGTTTTTGTAAAATTACACGAGATCGGAATAGGAACGGAAGGCAGCCGCTGGCTGGACCTGGGAACCGGGACAGGTGTAATACCCAGAGGACTTGCGAAATACAGTGCTGACATCACTGCGATCGACATTTCGAAAGAACAGATTGCTGAGGCTATCGATCTTTCAAGGGATTATTCCAATATCAAATACGAGGCCTTAGCTTCGGAAGATGTTTCCTATCCGGATCATACCTTTGATGCCATTACCGCATGTCAGTGCTTTTGGTATTTTGATCCGAATATTGTGGTACCGATGATCAGTTCTTTGTTAAAGCCGGGCGGGATATTCTTGAAACTGTATATGAGCTATATGAAAGAGGAACCGATCACACAGGATTCTAATGGGCTGGTAAAGAAGATCAACGGGAATTGGACGGGAGCATCATCTGCCATTCAGGATCTGAAAACCCATTATTTCGAGGATCCCCATATGGAGACAATGGTGGTAGAGCTTCCGTTTACCAGAGACACCTGGCACGGGCGTATGATGGCCAGCCGCGGTGTAATGGCTTCCATGAATGATGAACAGATTGCGTTGTTTGATGCCGAACACCGAAAGATGCTTCAGGAGAAGTACCCGGAGAGCTTTACGATCAGACACAAGGTGTTCCTGACGTGGTATTACATGAAAGAATGAGTGAACTGAATATGATCAAAAAACTACGATCTAATAGTTTTACGGATTCTATGAAAAAGCCCCTTTCCGGGGCTTTTCTTTTTTGTGTCAGCCTTTCAATTTTGCAAGTAAAGAATAATCGGATTATTGAAGTTTTATAATGACAGGCAACAGTGTCTATTGTACAATGGTTGTATAACCTTCAAGGGAGGATGATGATATGGCAAAATGGATCATGGTAGTGGACGATGATACCACAAATCTGCAGATGGCAGGTCATATTTTAAGTAAGAATAATATGCGGGTTACCGCTCTTAAATCCGGAAAAGCGATGCTTGATTATATCGATACCAAAGGGGTTCCGGATCTTGTACTTCTGGATATTAAAATGCCGGAAATGGACGGCTTTGAGGCCCTCACCAAATTAAGAGAACTGGAGGGCAGAAAGGGCCTGGGTACCATTCCGGTCATTTTCCTGACAGCAGAGGAAGAGGTGGATATTGAAACAAAAGGCTTTGAGATGGGCGTTGCGGATTTCATCAGAAAGCCCTTTAATCCGGATGTTCTTCTTCGAAGGATCAACAATGTCATTTCCACCCATGATGAGATGAAGTCCATCAAGGAAGATGCTTCCATTGATAAACTTACGGGCTTTCTGAACAAGGCGGCTACCGGAACGGAATTATCCAAGATGTGCGCCGATTCAACCGGCTGCCTGATGATGCTGGATCTGGATTCCTTCAAACTGGTAAATGACATCTACGGCCATGAAGCCGGTGATAAGATCCTGACTGCTGTTGCCCGGATCATCAGGGACACCGTTCCCGAAGGAAGCAAGAACGGAAGGATCGGCGGCGATGAGTTCGCTTCTTTTGCCATTAATGTGACGACTGAGGAAGAGGTGGCACAGATCACTTCGGATCTGAATACCGGGATCGTGGCAAAGGCCAAGGAGATCCTGGGAGCGGATATGAACATTCCCCTCGGTATGTCAGTGGGTGCCGTTATGGTCCCGAAGTTCGGCAATGATTATAACTCCTTGCTGAAACTGGCAGATAAGTCATTGTACAAGGTGAAGAAGAACGGAAAGCACAGCTATTCCATTTATACGTTCAATACCATTTCCCAGGAGGATCTGAATTCAAAGGCCCAGACCATAGGGGAGCTTTCCGAGATCATGGGAGAAAGATCCGTTTCCAACACGGCTATGCAGCTGGATATGGAGGCCTTCAGCTATGTATATCGCTATGTAATGCGATATGTATCCCGGCACGGGATCAAGGCCTGCAAGCTTCTCTTTACGCTGGATGCGAAGGAAGGCATCGATGACGAAACCTATGCGGAGGCTTGTGATGAATTCGGTAATCATCTGAGATTGTCCCTCAGAAAATCCGATATTGTAACCAGAAACAGATATAACCAGTACTATGTATTTCTGACGGAATTCCGAGAGGGATTCATCCCCAAGGTGGTTGATCAGATCGCGGATACCTGGGTCGAAAAGCACGACGATCAAATCTCCATTAAGTACGAAAGCGAGTTCATCAGCACCAACATGGGTACCAACCTGAATGTTGAGGGCAAGAGTATTGTTGTGGTGGATGATGATTCCACGGATATCAAATTGACCAAAAAGGTGCTGAAGGATGCGGGAGCAAGAGTTACCGCTTTTGAATCGGGACAGGAGCTTCTTGATTTCATCGATCATAATGAGGAGATCCCGGATCTGATCCTTCTGGATATCAAAATGGCAGGCATGAGCGGCTTTGAAACTTTGGAACAGTTAAGGCAAAGAGGAAGCGATGTTGCTGTCACACCGGTGATCTTTATTACGGCTGACGGAAGCGAGGATGCAGAGCTTACGGGTCTTGAGATCGGTGCTTTGGATTTCATCAGAAAGCCGTTTGCTCCGGAAGTGCTTCTTCGCAGAGTAAACAATCTTCTGGAACTTGTGATGCTGCGTAAGAGATACAACAGGAAATAATACTTCAAAAGGGGTTTTATATGAGCGAGAATAGCCAGATACATGATCTGTTTAAAATGTCCAATCTGCTGCTTTTGATCGGCTTTACCGTTATTGCGGTGGTTGCGGGCTTTGAGGCAATTGTAATGGGCTGGGAGCTGTGGGCTCTGATATTCGTGGCATTTGGTGTTGTGATCAGCTGGATCGCCTACTTCAGACATTGGGGAAGCGATGCCACAAGACTGTGGATATGTGCCGCCATGATCATGGGTACCTATTTCTACTGTTCGATCCATACCTCCGCATTATTCGAACCGGCCATAGTCATTGCCGTTTTCCTGGCCATGTTTACCATGACCGGTATGAAGGGGCTGACGGTGCTTTGCCAGCTTACCTTTATCTTCTCCACTGCATACTATGTGGCTACACAGATCTATGCAGGAATGGAAACGGAGGAAATTGTGAATCTGATCGCGAGATCTCTGGTCCTGATCGCGCTGATATCCCTTCAGGCATATTTCTCCAGAATGATCATCAGCAAGTGGACGGATGTGATCAATGAGTCTCAAAAGGAGATCGAGGATCTGAAGGAATCCACCAGACGTCTGAATGATTTCCTGGCAAATGTATCCCACGAGATCAGAACTCCCGTCAATGCGGTGATCGGTCTGACCGGTGTCTGCATTGAAAAGGAGACTAATGAAGAGATCAAGAATGACATGTCTGCCGTAAGAAGTGCAGGCCGTAAGGTTGCCGAGCAGATCGGAGATATCCTTGATTACTCCGAACTTGACAGAGGCAGACTGGTTCTGAATAACGAAGACTACATGATATCTTCCCTGATCCACGATCTTGTTACGGAGCTTCGGGAGTACCGGAAGGAAGGCGTTGAGCTTGTCATCAACATCAGCCCGGATATCCCTGCCGTGATGAATACGGATGTGGCAAAACTCAAGAAGATCATCAGATCCCTGGTATCCAACGGTCTGAAGTACACCAAGGAAGGCGGTGTATACCTTCGGGTTGATGCCGAGAAACATGCTTACGGTGTGAACCTCCGCATTGAAGTAACTGATACCGGTATCGGTATGACTCCCGAACAGCTGGAAAATGCCTATGAGACCTTCTATCAGGCGGATTCCTCAAGATCCCGTTCATCCTCAGGTCTCGGTCTGGGTCTTGGGATCGTTGCCGGATTCGTTGAAATGCTCGGCGGTTTCATGACCATCCGCAGCAAGGTGGACGTGGGTACTACTGTAAAAGTAAGTATCCCTCAGCGTGTGGTGGACGGTTCCGGTTGTATGTCTCTTGCAGATCCCGGCAGTCTTTCCGTAGGTGCTTATCTGCACTTTGACAAATATTCCAACCCCATGGTCAGAGAGTATTACAACGAGGCGGTTGTAAACATTGTAAAGGGCCTCGGCATCCATATGAACAGAGTGGACAACATCGGAAGCCTTCGTACGCTGGTGGATAAGGTGGATCTTACCCATTTGTTTGTGGCTGAGGAGGAATATGATTCCGATCCCGATTTCATCGAGTCTCTGACAAGACGGATGATCGTAACCGTTGTTTCCAATCCGGATACGAAATTCCCGGCAGGTTCCCGCGTGAAGGTAATGGAGAAGCCATTTTACTGCTTCCCTGTGGTATCTACTCTGAATTCCAAGTTCCGCGGCGATTCGGAAAGTGATCTCCATATGGTTGTCAGAGACGTTCATGCGCTGGTTGTTGATGACGAGCCCATGAACCTGGTTGTTGCAAAGAGTATCTTCAACAGATACGGCATGAAAGTATCCACTGCAAACTCGGGTATGGAGTCTGTGGAAATGTGCCGGAAAGAGAAGTACGACATTATCTTTATGGACCATATGATGAGCGGTATGGATGGTGTGGAAGCCCTGAAGAAGATCAGATCCGATGTAACGGGGCTTGATCATGATGTTCCTGTGGTTGCTCTAACGGCAAATGCCATGAGTTCCGCCAAGAAGATGTTTGCGGACGAAGGCTTTGACGGATTTGTAAGTAAGCCCATTGAAACCGAGGAATTAGAGAGAGTGCTCAGAAGAGTCCTTCCCAAGACTGCCATCAGCTTTGTCAAGAACGAAGAAGAGTATGAACACTTCCTGAACAATCAGGATTATGAAGTCGTAGAGAAGGTGGATACCGACAGCCCGGTTACCTTTAAGGAGTCCCTGAAGCTGGCCGGAGTTGATGTGGAAACCGGTCTTCATTACTGCGCAGGAGATGTGGAGTTTTATAAAACACTTCTGGAACAGATCTCCTCGGAGGCTGAAGGGAAGATCAACAAGCTGTGCAGCGATTTCCATAACAAGGACTGGAAGGATTACGAGATCCTGATCCATGCCACCAAGAGTACCTCCAAGACCATCGGCGCACTTGCTGTTTCCAATGATGCACTCAGTCTTGAACAGGCTGCAAAGAGTAAGAATGCGGAATATATCGAGAAGAATCATGACAGATTTATTGTCACGTACCGGGAACTGATCCGGTCTCTCAATGCTGCACTTGCCATCGATGCACCTGCAGAAATGAAACCGGAGGAAGAAGTCGACGTTCAGTCTGATGAAGTATTTGAGTTTAATCCGGATGAAGAGGGAGAGAATAATAATACTCAGTCTGATGACGTGATGGAGTTTTCACCGGACGAAAAAGGAGAAAACAAAAACGATCAGGATGATGAAGTGTTTGAATTTTCTCCTGATGAGGAGGTATGATCATGATAAAACTTTTAAAAATGTTAAAAGCATATCTCTTTGACAATGACCATGATCTGAGACTGCGTATCTTCATGTTTGCAGAGGCTGCAACACTGTTGTTGCTTTCCATCACCACCATAGAGCTCTGGTTCTGCGAATCATCCTTCCGTCTGATCATCATGCTGGTGGGTGTCATTGTCTTCTTTCTGATCACCGGCTCCATAGCCATCAGGACCAAGAAGATCAATATCGGTGCCATCCCCATGATCTTTGTCATGTGCTTCATGCATTTCACCAGTACATTTCTCTTTGACGGCGGCATCAACGGGGTAGCCCCTCTGTGGTTTATTTATGATGTATTCCTGATCGCAGTGATGCTCTCCGGAAAGCTCAGGGTCTTTTTCTTTGTTTTGATGCAGCTTACGGGTCTTGCTTGCTACTGGTATGCCCATGTTCATCCTGAGGCCATCCAGTCCACCATGTCCAAGACGGTGCTTTCGAGAAATATCTATTCCTTCTCGGTATTGTTCATGAGCTGTGTGGCTATCTCCGTGCTGATCTTCATTATCGAATCATTGTATGAAAGTCAGAATAAGATCGCCGAAAAGCAGAAGAAGGAGATCGAAGCGCTGAATGCTTCCCAGAACAGATTCTTCTCCAGCATGAGCCATGAGATCAGAACACCCATCAACACCATCATCGGTCTGAACGAGATGATCCTTCGTGAGGATATCAGCGATGAAGTGGCAGAGGATGCCATTAATATCCGTGTTGCGGGCAAGCTCCTTCTCAGCCTGATCAACGATATCCTGGATATGTCCAAGGTGCAGGCCGGTGACATGCATATCCTGGTTGATGCCTACGATACCGGAAACATGCTCTCGGAGATCGTGGGATCCCTCTGGATCAGAGCCAAGGAAAAAAATCTTGATTTCAAGGTAAATGTGGCTCCGGATGTTCCCGCAGAGCTGATGGGTGATGAAGTCCGGATCAAGCAGATCCTTACCAACGTCATCAACAACGCCATCAAGTATACCAAGGAAGGCTCGGTAGCTCTTAATGTCAGCTGCGAGAAGACGGAAGAGGATACCATAAACGTGGTTTATTCGGTATCCGATACCGGTATGGGTATCAAGAAGGAGGATATTCCTTATCTGTTCACGGCATTTAAGCGTGTGAACGAAGACAGTACCAAGCACATTGAAGGAACCGGTCTGGGACTTTCCATCGTGAAGCAGCTCCTGGATCTTATGAACGGTAAGGTTACCGTAAACAGTGTTTATACCAAGGGATCCACATTTATCATCGAGATCCCTCAGAAGGCGGCTACAGACCGTACCATTGGAGAGTATGACTATACAAGAAATCATTCTCTTGTAAAGAGGGGCTCCTACAAACAGAAGTTTGAAGCTCCCGAAGCCAGGATCCTGGCGGTGGATGATAACGCTTCCAACCTGATGGTTGTAACCAAGCTTCTTCGTGATACCAAGGTGATCGTGGAGACTGCGTCAAACGGCGTGGAAGCACTGAAGAAGACCCTTGATACCGAGTATGATCTGGTGCTGATGGACCACCTTATGCCGGAAATGGACGGTGTGGAATGTTATCAGAATATCCAGACCCAGGCCGGCGGTAAGAACAAGAGGACCAAGGTGGTTGTACTGACGGCAAATGCGGATGAACAGAGCCGTATGCTGTATGCTCAGACCGGCTTTGCCGGTTACCTTGTAAAACCCATCAGCGGTGATGAACTGGAGACAGAGCTTTTAAAGCTCCTGCCGAGAGAAAAGGTGAAGATCATCGGTGATGAGGACGGCAATTACGATGATATGGCATGGATGAATGTTGGTAAGAAGAAGAGGATCGTAATTACCACAGACAACATTGCCGATATTCCTCTGGGACTTTTGGAGAAGTACAATATCCATGTGATCAATCATGAGGTTCATACCTCAGAAGGAACCATTTTCAAGGACGGTATCGAGATCGATACCAGAGGCGTGCTTTCGTATATGAAAGATGAAGATCATCATATGAAGAGCGTCCCGCCGGATGTGAAGGCCTTTGAAACCTTCTTTGCAGATAATCTTCAGTATGCGAATAACATCATCCATATCTCGGTATCCTCCAAGGTGGCAAATACCGGCTATGAGAACTGCCTGACCGCATCGGAGTCCTTTGATAACGTTACGGTCATCGACAGCGGTCATGTATCCAGCGGAGAGGGCCTTCTGGCGCTGATGGCGGCCATGTATGCCGACTCCAATAAAACGGTACCGGAGGTAGTTGAATACATCGAAAAGATCAAGGGTCATATCCAGACCAGCTTCATTGTTGATAATCTGTCTTATATGGCCAGAAACGAACAGGTATCCAACAGGGGAGCCAATCTCATCAATTCCCTTATGATACGTCCTGTGATCGTTGCCAAAAGCGGCAAACTGAAGGTGGGCAAGGTCTACTTCGGTTCCTCCAAGAAGAGCTGGAAGGAGTACATCAGATCCAGCCTGGGCAGATTCAATGATGATTCCAAGTTCCTGTTCGTAACCTATGTGGGAATCAACAACAGTGATATCGAGTGGATCAAGCAGGAGATCAGGAAGAAGACGGATTACGAAAATATCATTTTCATGCAGGCCAGCCCTTCCATTGCGGTTAACTGCGGCCCCGGTACCTTCGGAATGATCTATCTGGATAAAGACGCTGTGTAAAAGGTTTGTAAAGGGGGAATACATATGGTTTCAGTACCCATGGCCATAGTTGATTTTATTCCGGTGATCCTTTTTACCGTATCCGCTGTGATGCTTCAAAAGGAATTCTACGACCGGATGAATAAGGCGGTGTTTGCAGTATTCTCGGCAGGCACCATTATGATCACTACTGCGGGGATTTTTAAGGCCACGTGGAAACTGCTGCTTGCTTTAAGCAATTATGATTTTGACAGACTGAATCAGTCGTTCTTTCCGCTTCAGTCTGTGGGCTTCCTTCTTGCGGGAATTGCCGTCATGGCCATGGTCATCGGCAAAAAGAAGGATACCGTCAACAGTGTTGCACCGGTGCTTTTCACCGGTACATGGATCTTTGTTTCCGTCATGATCCTGGGAATGCTCGGATTGTGTACGGGACTGTCCGTAGAAGCCTTCAAGCGAAAGAAGATCCCGGCAATGATCATGTATATCGTTACGTTTTTCCTGATGCTGTGCATGGGGTATCTCTCTTCCAGAAACTTTGAACAGGCCTCCATGAACTGGATCGCAGAAGTCGTAAATATTGCGGGATGGCTCATTTTCCTCGTCGGAACACGTCTTTTGACGGCCAAAGGGAAATAAAGCTGTCAGGATCATACTCCGGTCAGGGTCATTTTTGAGGAGAGAAGGCAATAGGTGAATATTGACCGGATATAGTGTATGCCTTATAATTATTTTGTGCCGGCGGGTACAAAACGGATCTGATCAATGCTGATGTTCTGATGTTTCTGCCGGTGGGGTGAAGGTAGTAAAAACTGATAATTTGGAGGTTATGCATGAAGATCTATGTGAATGCCGGAGCCGGCCATGACGGTAACGGTTCCGAGGAAATGCCGTTTAAGCGGATCAGTGACGCAGCAAAGGTTGCAGAACCGGGAGATGAGGTCCTGGTTGCTCCCGGAGTTTACCGGGAATATGTCAATCCCCTGAAGGGCGGAAAGAAGGATGAGCGGATCGTTTACCGCAGCACGGAGCCTTTGGGTGCCGTGATCACCGGTTCCGAGCTTCTGACCGGCTGGACCGTATATCAGGGAAATGTCTGGACCGCCAGTGTGGATAACAGCATCTTCGGTGCTTACAATCCCTATACCACCTTTGTTTACGGTGACTGGTACTTTGCAGGCAAGACCCGTCATACCGGCTGTGTGTATCTGAATGATAAGGCCCTGTACGAAGCTCTTTCTCTGGAAGAGTGCCTTGCAGGCGAGATCTGGGAGTGTTCCTGGGATCCCGAGAATTCCCGTAAAAAGTGGTTTGCAGTTCAGGAAAATGACCGCACCGTATTCTATTGTAATTTCGGCGGAGCAGATCCCAACAAGGAAAAGATCGAGATCAACGTACGCCGTGAGTGTTTCTTCCCTTCCAAGACCGGCATCAGCTACATTACCGTATCCGGCTTTAAGGTAGAGAAGGCTGCCACCACCTGGGCACCGCCTGCGGCTTTCCAGGACGGTATGATCGGTCCCAACTGGGCCAAGGGCTGGATCATCGAGGATTGCGAGATCAGCAACAGTAAATGTGCCGGTATCTGCCTCGGAAAGTACTATGACCCGAAGAACGATCATTACTTTACCTATAAGCATGTAAAGAGCCCCACCCAGATGGAGCGTGACGCAGTCTGCCGCGGTCAGTATCACGGATGGCTGAAGGAGCGGATCGGAAGCCATATCATCCGCCGCAACAACATCCATGACTGTGAGCAGGGCGGTATCATCGGCCGTATGGGCGCTGTATTCTCCGTCATCGAGGACAATCATATCCATCATATCAACAACATGATGGAGCTTGGCGGAGCGGAGATCGCAGGCATCAAGCTTCATGCCGCTATTGATGTGACCATGCGCAGAAACCATATCCATCACTGCACCATGGGCATCTGGACCGACTGGGAGGCTCAGGGCACCCGGATCACCCAGAACCTGCTCCATGACAATGAACGTCCGGCCTTTGCAAAGCCTCTTCGGGGCGGTATGATGAGCCAGGATATCTTTGTGGAGGTAGGACACGGTCCCACACTGATCGATAACAACATTCTTCTGTCTGAGGTATCTCTTCGTATGGCAACAGAAGGTGTGGCTATGGTCCACAACCTGATCTGCGGTTCCTTTACCTCTGTAGGCGGCGGATGCGACAATATGGTGGACGGAAAACTCCGCCAGAGATATACCCCTTACCATATCCCTCACAGAACGGAAGTCATGGGCTTTATGACCATTCTTCACGGAGATGACCGGTTCTACAATAACATTTTCCTGCAGAAGGGTGCTACGGAGGATGTGATGGTCCGTATGGACAGCCGTGATGTGGTGAATGCCGAAAACCGTGAGGTCGGTACCCACGTGATGGACGAATATCCTACCTACGAAGAGTGGATCGAGCATTTTGACATGGATACGGATATTCCGGATATGGGCAAGCTTGAGCGGTATCACTTCAGTGCCCTGCCTGTATACGCCGGCGGAAATGCATATTTCCAGGGCGCAAAGGCGTGGAAGAAGGAGCAGAATGCACTCATCAGTTCGGATCAGATCTCTCTGGAGCTGGTGGAGAAGGACGGTGCGTACTTCTTAAAGACGGATCTCTTTGATCATTTCGGAAGCTACCGGGTATCCATGATCCACACAGAAACTCTGGGCGTTGCCTTTGAGCCGGAACAGCCCTACGAGAATCCTGACGGAACCCCCATCACCTTTGACAGAGACTTCTTCGGTGATCACCGCGGTGTTTCCGTAGTTCCCGGACCCTTTGCAGAAAGATCCGGATCCGATGGATATCTTGTTGCGGATCACAGCGAAAAATAATATAATACAGTGAAACGGCAGGTTCCGTTTGGGACCTGCCGATCTTTTTCAGGAGGAGACATTATCATGGCGAAGAAACAGATAGCCCTGACCTTTGACGACGGGCCCAATACAACAGTGACACCGAAGGTGCTGGATCTTCTGGAACAGTACAATATTAAGGCATCCTTCTTTCTGATCGGCCAGAACGTGAACGAAGAGTCCAAGAAGGTGGCACGTCGTGCAGTGGAAATGGGTTGTGAACTCTGTAATCATACATTCACACATCCCTCAATGCCCAAGCTTACCAGAGAGCAGATGGAAGAGGAGGTTGCCAAAACGGACCGGATCCTGGAAGAACTGACGGGAAAGCCTTCCTTTTTCTTCCGCCCGCCCTATATTGACGTATGCCCCGAGATGTTCGAGATCATTCCCAAGATCTTCATCTGCGGAGTCGGCTGCTTTGACTGGGAGCCCTTCAGAACCGCAGAGTTCCGGGCTGAGACCATGCTGAAGGAAGCAAAGGACGGTGTTCTGTATCTGCTTCATGACATGGACGGAAACGTGAATACCGTTGAAGCCCTGAAAACCGTGATTCCCGCCCTTTTAGAGCAGGATTATGAATTCCTGACCGTTACGGAGCTTTTTGCTTCAAAACAGCCGAAATTCGACCCCGAGCGCGGATATGAAAAGATCCCTCAGGTGGTATTCTCCAATATCCTGACGGATTATCAGTGATGATCTGTCATTCGTGATATCATTTTCCGTCAATTCATTTAACGATCCTGTTGATCGAACTATATTGATTGCTGATGTTGCAGCCGTATCTTTCCGGATACGGCTGTTTTATATTTGGAGAAATCTTTCGAAGTGCAATTTTGTGCATCAATAGAGCGTGTTTCGTGGTTATAAGTTCAATCTATTGCCAATGAGTGATATTTGAAACTATGCAGGACTCATTTCCCGTGATATATTTGCACCCATCAAGGAAACGGAGGTACAAACAAATGGCAAATGCGTGTTCATTGGCAGCACATGCTGCAAAGGAAAATAAAAGCAAGAAGGTGATCGGCAGACAGATCGTCGACGGAAAGTATCCGGAGCCTTTTCAGAGGGTAGAGCTTTCCGAGGAGGCTAAGTCAAAGTTAAGACGCAGACCCAATGTTCTGGTTGATGAGCAGGATGCAAACGGAAACTTCATCCGTCAGGAGAATCTCTTCAATGCTTCCTTCGGAGACGGAGAAGGTCAGAACCCGGTGGAAAGCGGAAGATATCGCCTCATCTGGGCAAAGGGCTGTAACTGGTCCAATCGGGTATCCATTACCCGGGAGCTTTTGGGGCTTGAGGATGTGATCAGCGTCAATGTGGTCGGAAGAGATCACTACAATGATGAAGACTTCGGATGGGAATTCGTATTTGATCCCGATCATATTGATCCGGTTCTAAATGTCAGATTCCTGACGGAGATCTATGAAAAGAGTTATCCCGGATTTCCCGGAAGAGCTACGGTTCCTTCTCTTGTAGATGTGAAGACCGGAAAGGTGGCAAATAACGATTATCACCACCTGACCAATTACCTGGAAGTCGATTTTAAGCCCTTCCATAAGAAAGGAGCTCCGGATCTGTATCCGGAAGAACTTCGGGAGGAGATCGACAAACTGAATGTGTGGTTGTTCCACAACGTGAACAACGGCGTTTACAAGATCCAGTTCGCAACAGGATATGCCGCATATCAGAATGCTTACGACAGCTTCTATGCAGCTCTTGATATTCTTGAGAAACGGCTTTCCGACCGGAGATTCCTATTCGGTGATTATGTGACCGACAGTGACATCCGCCTTTATGTAACCCTGGCTCGTCTGGACACCGCTTATTCTCAGAACCTTGGTTCCACCAAGCACAGACTGGTTGATTACCCGAATCTCTGGGGCTACGCAAGAGATCTCTGGCAGATCCCGGCATTCCAGAACAATACCTACTTCCGGGATTTCTCAAGAGGCTTCCGCAATGACGGCGGTTCCCACAAGGGTTCCTTCCTTTCCTTCCAGGAACGCTTCTTAGACCAGATCGATTTTGACGAGCTCTGGGGCAGCAGACACGGACGTGAGATCCTGAGCAGTGATCCGGCCAACAAGTTCCGCACGGAAGAGTAAGGGAACCAAAAGTAACAGACTCTGATACCACTAGAGGATCAGATCAACAGACTTATTAAACACAATTGAATCTCAGCATACTTTATACAATTGAATATCAACAAAACAAAATAAAAAAGAGGAGACAAACATTATGAGAAAGAACACAACTATTACCAAGAGCCTTTACACCTTAGCAGCACTGAGCGTACTCGGAGCCCTGACATTTACCGGATGCAGCAATTCTACGAGCACCGCTCCCAAGACCGATGAGAAGCAGACCCAGGCAAATGCCGGAACCGAGGCAGAGAAGAAAGAATCCGTTAAGGGAGCAGAAGTGAAAGTAACCGAGTCCGAAGACGGCTCAGCGCCTGTCGAGGTAAAGACTATCAAGGCAGTTACCGGAGGAAGCCCCAGACCTTACGTATACGTAGATGAGAACAACAATCCCACAGGTTATGATATTGAAGTACTGAAGGAGGTCTTCAACCGTCTTCCTCAGTATGACCTGGAGATCGAGGTTGCCAGCTTTGAGGCAGTATTTGCAGGCCTTACCAGCGGACAGTATCAGATCGGTGTCAATAACTTCTCCTATAACGAGAAGAGAGCAGAATCTTATCTGTATTCCTATCCCTATGACAAGATCAGCTACGAGTTCGTATACGCAGAGAACGGTACCCCCATCACCTCCTTTGAGGAAGCGGTAGGAAAGAAGATCGAAGGCGGAACCGGTGTCAGCATTTCCAATGCCATTGAGGTATGGAACGAGAGCAACCCAGACAAAAAGATCAATCTGGTTTATACAGAGGCTGATACGGTTGTGGAATTACAGCATGTGATTGACGGAGAAAGTGATTTCGGCATCATTGATACTGCTATGTATTATTCCTACGTTGAGGAATTCGACTTAAAGGGGCTGGCACATTCTCCCGTAAGCAAAGAGGATACTGCAAGAATCGCTAAGAGTGATTATGCATTCTATCTGCTTCCTCTGGATCAGAAGGAACTTCGTGATGATATTGACGAGGTTCTGAAGGAACTTCAGGCAGACGGAACACTGACAAAACTTGGTCAGGAATATCAGAAGCGTGATGATACAGCACCTGCTGCAGATCAGTTTGAGAAGACCCTGAACTGAGTTATAAAACAGAGATTTCGGAGGAAAGAAGACCATGAGCAATTTCTTTCAGGTCAAAACGGTATTTGAAAATATCCCGGAGATCATCAAGTATCTCCCAATAACACTGGAACTGGCTGTGGTCTCTTTCCTGATCAGTCTGCTGGTGGGACTGATCCTGGCACTCATCAAGATCAAACGGATCCCGGTGTTACTTCAGGCAACCAACGTTTTTATTTCCGTGATCCGCGGAACGCCGGTCCTGGTACAGCTTTACGTGGCCTATTTCGGTATTCCCATGTTCTTGAAATACATTAACCTTCAGTACGGAACCAACTGGAACGTAAACGGAGTGCCTGCCATTCTTTATGCCATTGTAGCCCTTTCTCTTAATCAGGCAGCTTACAATGCGGAAACTTTAAGAGCGGCCCTTCAGTCCGTGGAAAAAGGCCAGATCGAAGCAGCGACCACTCTTGGTATGACACCGCTTCAGACCCTGATCAGGATCGTGATCCCGGAAGCCTTTACGGTTGCCTTACCTTCACTCAGTAACTCCTTTATCGCCATGATCAAGAGCACGTCTCTGGCATTTGTCTGCGCTGTAGTAGACATGACGGCAGCAGGAAAGATCATCGGCGGCCGTACCTATCGGTATTTCGAGGTTTACGTCTCTCTGGCCATCATCTATTGGATCATCACCATCGTGATCGAACAGGCGGAAAAACTGATCGAGCGTAAGATCCGGGTTCCGGAGGACGTTCCGGTACCGAAGAAGCAGAAGGAAGAAAGGATTGAAGAGCATGTCACAGGAAACAAGATCAGAGCAAACAGAAAAGAAGCCGGTGATCCGGGTTCGGAATCTGTCAAAGAAATTCAGGCAGAACGTAGTTTTGGATGATATCAATCTGGATATTAATCAGGGAGATGTGATCGCCGTGATCGGTCCCTCCGGTACAGGAAAATCAACCCTTCTTCGCTGCATTGAGCGGCTGGAGGTGCCGGAATCCGGAACCGTGGAGATCGAAGACCGGGTTATCGGTCTGGCTCCCGGTAAGGCAAGAAGAAAAGACCTGTCCCTTCTCCACAGAAGCTGCGGCATGGTATTCCAGAACTGGAATCTCTTCTACAAGAAAACAGCCCTGGAAAATGTCATGGAAGGCATGGTCACAGTAAAGAAGATCCCGAAGGCAAAGGCCCGTGAGATCGCACTTTCTTATCTTGATAAAGTGGGTCTTTCCGACAGAGCAGGACATTATCCCAGACATTTGTCAGGAGGACAGCAGCAAAGAGTTGCCATTGCAAGAGCCATGGCCATGGAGCCGGGACTTCTGCTCTTTGATGAGCCTACCTCAGCACTGGATCCCGAGCTGGTTGGGGAGGTGCTGGATACCATTCGTCAGGCTGCCGATGCCGGATATACCATGATCCTGGTATCTCATGAAATGAACTTTGTCCGTAAGGTGGCGAACCGTGTGATCTTCCTTGAGAACGGTCACATCATTGAGGACGGGACTCCGAAGGAGATCTTCTCCAATCCGAAGTCCGAGCGTCTCAGACAGTTCATTATGAAGATCGACCGGTTGCAGGAGCCGGATTATGTGATCTAAGGCTCATGCTTTATTGGAAATAATACAATCAACACAGAAAAAAACAGAGAATCGGAGGAGTTGGATACATGTCATATCGTTTTCAAACCACCTGTGAGGGCGTGAATTTTCAGGACGTTGCGGATCTCCTGGCGCTTGTGGGTCTGACCCACGGCACACCGGCAGATCTTCAGGAAATCTCTTTCAAGAGAAGTTATGCGGTAACCTTTATCTACGACGGTGAGCGGCTCATCGGCTGCGGTCGTGCTTTATCCGACGGCATTTCCCAGGCTGCCATCTACAACATTGCCATCCATCCGGACTACCACGGAGGCGGCCTCGGCAGAAAGCTGATCGAAAGCCTTCTGGAGCAGGTAAGAGGCTGCAACACCATCCTCTACACACATCCGAAGACCGTGGCTTTCTATGAGAAACTCGGTTTCCGGAGACAGAAGACCGGCTTTGTGATTGCCAACGGTTCCCACGGCGAAGATGCTCAGAAGTGGCTGGAGGATACCGGATTCTACCTTCCGGAAGGCTATCGCTTTGAAAATGACGAGAGCGAATTGTATGATGATCATGGGGAATTGATCCGGGATTGATCGAAAACTGCTTCAATGACATAGTGATTCATGAAATATAGAATGACCCGGAAATGTCATTTTTCAGAAATATAATAATACAAATATGACTGCAGCAACTCAGATCATGGGTTGCTGCTTTTCTATTATATAAAATCGCAATATACAGTCGCGTGGATTTGTGTTACAATCAAGTAGTAGATCATTTTTCCGGAATGATAGGAAGTCTTTTGAAAGAATCAGAAGGGGGGAACTGCCATGGAATTCGGATGGATCAATGCATTTGGTGCGATCATTGTTGTGATCATGATCATACCCGATATCGTATATGCGATCATGAATAAAGATGAAAAGAATCTGTGTACCAATGTGTTCATGAATGTCATCAGGCAGGTCGGACGGTATGCCTGTATTGTGCTTATGTGGCTTCCGCTGCTGGTGTGGAAGTTCGGCTTCGGAAGCGTGACGGAAATGATGCTTTACCTGGCAGGGAATGCGAGTCTTCTCCTGGCTTATTGGGTTGCTTATGCAGTATACATGAAGCATAAAAGCCGTGAGCTGGCCCTTACCCTTGCGATCATTCAGACAGTCATTTTCCTTCTCAGCGGATTACTTCTGAGACACTGGCTTCTGGTAGGTTTTGCTGTTCTGTTCGGTATAGGGCATATTTACGTTACAATGAAGAATTGGGAAAAGAAGGGAAATGAACATGGCTGATCTGATCGTAGTTTGCGGACCTCAGGCCGTAGGGAAAATGGTTGTCGCAGAAAGCCTGAGGGATAAATTGAAGTTTAATCTGATGATTAATCATGACAGTATTGAGATCTCCGACAGGATCTTCGGCTTTGCTACGCCTGCCCAGAGAGAGTTCAACGCTGCCTTCCGGGAAAAGGTTTTTGAACTGGCTGTCAAGCATGACGTGGATCTGGTATTTACTTATGTCTGTGCCTTTGAGATGCAGGAGGAGCGTGACTACCTGACGGGACTTCACGACCTTTTTGTGAATAACGGAGGACATTTCTACTTTGTTGAGCTTCGTGCAGAGCTTGAAACCAGAATTGCTAGAAATGAGACTCCCTACCGTATGGAGCGAAAGGCATCGAAGAGAGATGCAAAATGGAGTAAGGAAGATCTTTTGAAGACGATAGAGAAGCATAAACTCAATTCGGATGAAGGCGAGGTCTGGTTCGAAAACCATCTGAAGATCGACAATACCAACCTTACGCCGGATCAGGTTGCCGATATGGTGATAGAGACCTACTCCCTGGTCGCAAATGACAAGGATGAGAAGGAATACCGGTTCGGATTTTAACAAGGAGATTATGATGAGAGCACATAATTATGAGATCAAAACGGAACGATTGCTCCTTCGACCAATGACGGTGGAGGATGCGGATGCCGTATGGAAGTGGGTCAGTGATGAACGGGTGGCCAGATACATGGTGTACCCAACATATACGGATATGAAAAAACTGATCGAATGGTTGTCCTCTATAGAAGAATTCAACGGAGAGTACCATTTCGGATTTGTACGGTTATCTGATGGAGAACTGATCGGCAGCGGAAGCATCGGTCCTCACAGAAAGGCAGGCTTCTGGAGCTTCGGATATAACTTCAGATATGATTGCTGGGGAATGGGTTATGCCACGGAAGCAGCCAAAGCCATGATCAAGTTTGCCCAGGATCATTTCGGGATCACACATTTCTGTTCCAGTCATGTGGAGCCCAACGTAGCATCCGGTCATGTAATGGAGAAGTGCGGTCTGCATTTTGTGGGCTACGGAGTGTGTGAAAAGCTGGACGGAAGCTGCAGGATGCGGTCCAAGGAATTTGAAGGAGTTTTAAGGAGGCATAATATGAGAATTGAAACAGAACGATTGATCATCACGGAAATGACCATGGATATGGCGCAGGATGTTCACTTAAATTCCCTTGATGAGGATGTCAGGAGATTCGTGCCGGATGAAGTGTTTGAAACCATAGAGGATGCCCGGGAAACCATTGAGTTTATCATGTCGCAGTATGGTTCCAAGGAAGGCCCGCTGATCTATGCAGTGATCACAAAGGATGCAGATAAGAACATCGGATACGTCCAGCTGGTTCCCGTAGATGACGGAAAATGGGAGATTGGCTATCATGTAGCCAAAGCTTATACCGGCAACGGATACGCTACGGAAGCAGTGAAAGCCTTTCTTCCGGTTATTACGGAATATGTGGGGATCACCGAAGTTTACGGGATCCGCTTACTGGAAAATGTTGCTTCCGGACGGGTTTTGGATAAGTGCGGATTTGAAACATTTTTCACCGGTGAAGGACCTTATCACGACGGTGTATTTGAGATCAGTAAAGGTGTATGGAAGAAGTAATTCGCGCGTAACCCGACACATTTTTACGTATATAAAAATACAACGGTTCTCGGCAATCCATAGACTTTTCTATGGATCGTCGAGAACCGTTTTCACATTATAGGTTGTTGTAACGATACAGGAACGTCACCATCTGGCAGCGGGTGCACTTGTTTTCGGGGCGGAAGGTGCCGTCTGCGTAGCCGTATGTGATGCCGTTTTGTTCGGCCCAAATCACTGCGTCATGATAATATGAACCTTTCGGCACATCGGGGTACGGAGCATTTCCGGTAACCTTCGGCTGGCCGGCCATGCGATACAGGAAGGCCGCTGCCTGACTGCGGCTGCAGGTGTTGCCGGGACGGAAGGTGCCGTCTTTGTAACCGCCGGTAATGCCCTTTTCCTCTGCCCAGGAAACTGCCTTATAGTAATAATCGGTTTTCTTGACGTCCTTGTAGGAGGTGTACTTTTTCGGTTCGGGACATCCTGCCATTCTCCAGAGAAATGCTACCATCTGGCCTCGAGTGCAGACTCCCTGAGGATCAAATTTGCGTGCAACGCCGTCTTTGTCCTTGACGCCTCCGGTGATTCCCTTGTCGCTTGCCCAGTAAACGGGGTCGTAGTAGTATGAATCTTTCCCCTTATCGGTTCCGCTGCGAACGTCAGAAAATTCAGTAACCACCCGAACATGGGCCAATTCGACACCGATCTTGATATCTCTTGATCCCCCGGTT
>JAGACB010000185.1 GCA_017614345.1 Lachnospiraceae bacterium | reverse complement strand
GAACGGCCCGGGCGGTACGGTAATGCTCTTCTCCCACCACATCGATCTCCAGGATCCGGGAATCGGAGGCCAGAGGATCCACTGCAGGATAGATACCCTGCTCCACGATCTTTCTGGAAAGCACAGTGGTAGCATCCAGATGGGCAAATGTGGTTGCAGGTGCAGGGTCCGTCAAGTCATCCGCAGGCACGTAAACAGCCTGAACGGAGGTAACGGAACCGTTTTTGGTGGATGCGATCCGCTCCTGTAAGCGGCCCATTTCCGAAGAAAGGGTGGGCTGGTAGCCTACTGCGGAGGGCATACGTCCGAGGAGCGCCGAAACCTCGGAACCTGCCTGGACAAAACGGAATATGTTATCAATAAACAGCAGCACGTCCTGATGCTCCACATCACGGAAGTATTCTGCCATGGTAAGGCCTGTTTCCGCCACACGCATACGTGCTCCCGGCGGTTCGTTCATCTGTCCGAAGACCAGGGCGGTCTTTTCGATAACGCCGGATTCGGACATTTCAAAATAGAGGTCATTACCCTCACGGGAACGTTCTCCCACTCCGGTAAAGATGGAGTATCCTCCGTGAACGGTGGCAATGTTGTGGATCAGCTCCTGGATCAGCACGGTCTTACCCACTCCGGCTCCTCCGAAGAGGCCGATCTTACCGCCCTTTGCATAGGGCGCCAAAAGGTCAATGACCTTGATACCGGTTTCCAGGATCTCTACCGCAGGATTCTGCTCCGTAAAGGTAGGGGGCTTTCTGTGAATGGGCCAGCGTTCCACATTTTCCGGAAAAGGCTTTTCATCGATGGGATCACCGGTGACATTGAAGACACGACCTAAGGTACTGCTTCCCACAGGGGTGGAAATGGGTCCTCCGCAGGGGATCACTTCCATGTCCTTGGAAAGTCCTTCACTGGCGGAAAGCAGGATACAACGGACAGTATTCCGGTCAATATGCTGGGATACCTCCATGGTACACTTTACGCCGTTGTTATCGGCAATGAGTGCATCCCAGATAGCCGGAAGAACGGTTCCGTTTGGAAATTCCACATCCACAACAGGTCCCATGACCTGTACGATCTTTCCGTTTGTCATGACTTCTCTCTCATTTCTTTCTTCTTTTTCTGTGCCCTGGCACCGCCGGATACTTCCGTGATCTGCTGGGTGATGCCGGACTGTCTTGCTCGGTTATAATCAAGCTGCAGAGACTGCAGCATCTTCGTTGCATTGTCTGTGGCCGCCTGCATGGCGATCATTCTAGCATTCTGCTCGCACTTGAAGGATTCGATCAGCGTACCGTAGACCACGCTGGTCATATAGTTCGGGATCAGGGAATGGAACACGTCCTCGGGAGAAGGCAGGAATTCAAAATCATCCTTGACCTCCACGCCCTTTTCCTTGTCCTCTTTTGTTTTCTCCAGCGGAAGAAGGCGGAACAGCTTTGCTTCACTTTCAATGGCTGAGACCTCAGAGGTATAGATGATCCGGATCTCACCGATCCTGCCGGACTTATAATCCTCAAGAAGCCGCCCCGAAATGACTCTGGCCCGGTGAACGCTGGGATTCTGTGCCGTATACTGGAACATCTCATCTACGGGCAGATGCCGTTTTCTGAGGGCCACACGTCCGATCTGACCCACCACGTAAAGTACGTAGGGACAGTCCGGATTCTGATCCAGTTCCTTTTGCAGGAGCTTGATCACGTTCATGTTGTAGGCTCCGGCCAGACCCTTATCCGCCGTGATCAGAACATATCCGATGGTCCTGACAGAACGGTCCGAAGGGTCCTTGAAATACCGGTTGTTAATGGTTGCGGGAAGATGTCTCTGCAATCTGGAGATATCCTCCACAACCTCCTCATAGTGAGGTCTGGCATTTTCCAGGTCCGTCTTTGCTTTATTCAATTTGGAGGATGAGATCAGGTACATGGCGTTCGTGATCTTCATGGTATCCCGGATACTGTCCATCCGTTCCCGGATCAGTTTGGCTCCTGCCATAACCGTTTACCTCCGATTTGATCTTGTTTCTCACTGTTCGATCCGGAGATCGATACAGTTTTTTATACATTTAATTCATCCGAAAAGAACTCTTCTGCTGCTTCCCGGATACTGTCGATGAGCTCCGGGGTCAGCTTCCGCTCGGAACGGATCTTCTGAACCAGATCTGCATGAGACTGATCCATGAAGCTGATATAGGTCTCTTTCATTTTACCGATGTCCCGCATGGGAACGTTGGTAAAGAATTTGGAGGTTGCCGCCAGGAGCAAAAGCACCTGATCGGACAGCTCCAGCGGATGATACAAGGGCTGCTTTAAGATCTCCATCAGGGAGCTTCCGTAAAGAAGTCTTGCCTTGGTGCTGTCATCCAGGTCTGAAGCAAACTGGGTGAAGATCTGCATTTCCCTGTACTGAGCCAGGTCAATACGGATGGAACCTGCCGCTTTCTTCATGGCCGGTGTCTGAGCAGCTCCGCCCACACGGGATACGGAAAGACCTACATTCACCGCCGGTCTCTGTCCCTCGAAGAACAGGGAGCTCTCTAAAATGATCTGACCGTCCGTGATGGAGATCACGTTGGTCGGAATATACGCAGATACGTCTCCTGCCTGTGTCTCAACCACGGGAAGGGCCGTAATGGAACCTCCTCCCAGGGCTTCGGAGAGCTTTGCGGAGCGCTCCAGAAGTCTTGAATGAAGGTAAAAGACATCACCGGGATAGGCTTCACGGCCCGGTGAACGCTCCAGCAGAAGGGACAGGGCACGGTAAGCCACCGCATGCTTGGACAGATCGTCATAGACGATCAAAACATCCTTTCCCTGATGCATAAAGAACTCCGCCATAGCGGTTCCCGAATAGGGAGCAATGTACTGCAGAGATGCAGGGTCACTGGCGGACGCATTGACAATAATGGTGTACTCCATGGCATGATACTTTACCAGGGTACTGACAAATTTGGATACCGAAGAGGCCTTCTGGGAGATCGCTACATAGATGCAGATCACGTTCTTGCCCTTCTGGTTTAAGATGGTATCAAGAGCGATAGATGTCTTTCCGGTCTGACGGTCTCCGATGATCAGCTCACGCTGACCCTTTCCGATGGGGAACATGGAGTCAATGGCCAGGATACCGGTCTCAAGGGGCTCCGAAACGGATTGACGTTCCAGGATAGAGGG
>JAGACB010000184.1 GCA_017614345.1 Lachnospiraceae bacterium | reverse complement strand
CATGGCTTTTGTGATCATAACCGATTCGGCTTCGGATACGCCTAAGGAGGTTCAGGAACGGTACAACCTTCCGGTGATCCCGACTCCGGTCACCATTGACGGAACGGACTATTTTGACGGAGATACGATCTTCGTGGATGAGTTTTATGCCATCCAGGCGGAGGGAACACACGATATCAAGACCTATCATGTGAGCCAGTATACCTTCCGGGAGACCTTCCGGCCCTATGCGGAGCGCGGCGACGAGCTTCTGTACCTCTGCTTTTCCACCGGAATTGCGGGAACCTACAACGCGGCCAGACTGGCAGTGGAGGAACTGCAGGAGGAATATCCGGATTTCAAGATCACCATCATTGATACGAAGTGCGGTTCCATTGCCTACGGAATGGTGGCACGTCACTTGAAGGTCATGCAGGAAAATGGTGCTTCGCCGGAGCTCCTCATCGAGGCAGGCCGATATTTATGTGCACATATGCGCCACGTGATCATAGTCAAGACCCTGGATTATCTGGTGAAGGGCGGCCGGATCTCAAAGACCAGCGCCATTGTGGGCAGTGCCCTTGACATCAAGCCCATTATCCGGGTAAATGAAGACGGCGCCCTCTACTCTGCGGAGAAGGTCCGTGGCTGGAAGAAGGCCTTGAAGAGAGGCGTGGAGATCGTCCGGGAAGAGATGGAGGATCCTTCCTCCGGCATCATCGGCATTTGCCACGGCAACGTTCAGGAGGATTATGACCTGGTGAAGTCCATGCTGGAAGAGCAGTTCCATCCTGCAGCCTTCTTTGAGGGCCGGATCGGCTGTGCCATAGGCGCCCATACGGGCCCCGGAGTCATCGGCATCGGCTTCATCGACAAGATGGATGAGAAGTATGTACCGTATCTGAAATGAATAATTGAGGAGAACGGTCATTTCCCTTTGATCGATTTCGTCATATACTGTTTTTGCTTTGGCTGAAAGAATTGTTCCTGAAACAAAATAAACAATTCTTCATAATTTCCTAAGCAAAAATTTGCTTGCCATTTCCATGCATCGGTGATAATATGCGATTGACGGCAGTTAGACGAGAACAACTGCCGAATGACAGTGATGGAGAGTTTACCGTTGAAACTGACATATCGTGAAAGAGCCCGGATGCGCAGAGAACTGTGCGAATGGGGCAAACAGTCCAAATGGACCTATACGGTGGATTATTACACCGATCGGGAATATATTGAGTGCGTAGCGGATATCTTTGAGCATCCTGCGTTCCAGTCCATGGCAAAGTTCATTCAGCACGGAGACACCTCTACCAGAGAGCACTGCATCCAGGTTTCTTACCTGTGCTACACCCTTGGAAAGATGTTTCATGTAGATGCCAGAACCTGCGCAAGGGCCGGCCTGCTGCATGACATGTTCCTGTACGATTGGCATACCTACCATAAGGAGTGCTTCCTGCCTCACGGCTTTACCCACGCAAGGGTTGCCCTGAAGAATGCAGACTCCTATTTTGAACTGAATGAAGTAGAGAGAAACAGCATCTTACGGCATATGTTTCCCCTGACCCCCATTCCTCCCCGTTATGCGGAGGGCCTGATCCTGGTTTATGCAGACAAATATGTGTCTACCTATGAAGTACTCAAGGATATCAAGGTGGTGGGCCTTCGGACCGGTTCTCTTCTGAAGTCATTGATCCTGCACAGAGCATGATCTGAATAATCGATATTTGAAAAGGGGCTGGCAATCAGCCCCTTTAATTTGTATAATATTGAAGAACGGTTCACAAGAATCATCATGAAGACAGGAGCGACAGACCATCTTCCGTCGAAAAAGAGTATGAGCAGACGGCTCAGATGACCGTCTGTATGATAAGGAGTATGCTATGCGAGTGATCGTGGGAATGTCCGGCGGCGTGGACAGCGCCGTTACGGCTTATCTTTTAAAAATGAAAGGCTATGAGGTTCTCGGAGTGACCCTTCGCATCGTAAGCGAAGAGGGAGAAGTCAGCCGTTGCTGTGAGATCGATGATGCAAGAGCAGTCTGTGATAAGCTGGGGATCCCCTACTATGTCAGAAACTGCAGCGCCCGGTTTTCCGAGTGCGTGATCGATCCCTTCATCTCCGCCTATACCGAGGGCCGGACTCCGAATCCCTGCGTGGTCTGCAACCGTAAGATCAAGTGGGAGGAACTGATGGCAGCGGCAGACAGTCTGAATGCGGAGCTCATTGCCACCGGCCACTATGCAAAGGTGGAGCAACTGGAAAACGGACGTTTTACCGTTCGAAATTCCTCCAATCTGAAGAAAGACCAGTCCTACATGCTCTGCCGTTTAAGTCAGGAGCAGCTTGCAAGGACCATTATGCCCTTAGGGGACCTTTCGAAGGAAGAAGTTCGGCAGATCGCGCAGTATGCAGGCATTCATGTGGCGAACAAACAGGATTCACAGGAACTCTGTTTTGTGCCGGATGATGAATACGCCGCCTACATTGAGTACCGGAGCGGAAAGCATTTTCCCGAAGGGGACTTTGTGGATGAAGAGGGCCATGTCCTGGGTCGTCACAAGGGCATCATCAATTACACCGTAGGACAGCGTAAGGGCCTGGGGATCGCAGCAGGCCATCCGATCTTTGTCAAGAAGATCGATCCCGAAAAGAATCAGGTGGTCCTTGTAGAGGAAGAGGCGCTTTATTTCCCCGGATGCACCTTAAAGGACGTCAATTACATGGGGATCCCGGAGCCGGAGGAGGGAGAGGAGTTCTCCGCACTCATCAAGATCCGTTACCATCACAGCCCTGCCCCTGCCGTGATCCGGAGAGATGGAGATAGCTTAAAGGTGACCTTTGATACTCCCGTGAAGGCGGTGGCTCCCGGTCAGACCGGCGTGATCTACGACGTCCGGGGAAATGTCCTTGCAGGCGGAGAGATCGATAACTGATTGACGGCACTCTCTTCCTCTTATGAGGAGGGGAGTGCTTCGTACTTGCAATTCTCAGTTCTTTTGGTTATAATTCCAGCGTGAAGTTTTAGTTATGATCTTGTTATGATCAAGGAAAATGTGAAGAAAAAACAGAGGAGAAAAACAAAGAAATGCGAAAGAATAATAACGGCTGGGCCGGTCTGGCCAAGCTGAAAAAGAGGACTGTAATGACGGTTCTTTCAGTACTGCTTGCAGGGAGCATGATCATTTCCCTGACAGGCTGCGAGGGACCCTCCGGAGGAGGAAATTCCTCCCCTGAGAGTACCACAGAACCTGCGAGTCAGGTTGTGACGGAGGCAGCTCCTACGGAGACTCCCACACCAACCCCGGAGCCCACTCCTACGCCGGAACCCACCCCGGAACCGACAGCTACACCTACCCCGGAGCCTACACCTACTCCGGTTCCCATCACTTTTACGGATGATCTGGCCATTGTGTATGCCATCAAGGATGTAAACATCCGTAGGGAGCCGTCCGTAGAAAGCCATGATCTGGTGGTCGGAGTCTTAGAGGAAGGGGAAATGATCCAGCGGACCGGCATCAGTGAAGAGTGGACCAGGGTTTCCATGGAGGGAAATACCTACTATATCAAGTCCGAGTTCCTTACGACCGAGAAGCCGGAGCCGGAGAGCAAAGAGGAGAATACCCCTACCCCTGTTCCTACCCAGTCGGGGCAGCCTGTGACCGTTTCAAACGGTTACACCACGGTGACTGCTTCCACCAACGGGATCACCGTCTGCATTGACCCGGGTCATCAGGCTTACGGCATGTCCGAGAAGGAGCCCAACGGCCCCGGTTCTTCCGAGATGAAGGCCAAGCTGACCACAGGTACGGCAGGAGTTGCCACGGGACTGGCAGAGCATGAACTGAACCTGAAGGTTTCCTTAAAGTTAAAGCAGGAACTGATCGCAAGAGGATACGGCGTGGTAATGATCCGTGAAACTGCGGACTGCCCTGTCAGCAATATGGAGCGTGCACTGATCTCCAATGCCAGCGGCGCCAACATCTACGTTCGTGTTCACGGCAACAGTATTGCGGATCCGGCTGTGGCGGGAACCACCGCATTTGCCCCGTCTCCTTCCAATCCGTATGTGGGCGGTCTTTCTGCGGATTCCGTAAGGCTTTCAAGCAATATTGTGGATTCCATGTGTGCCCTTACCGGCTTCCAGAACCGCGGAGTTTCCTATTCGGATACCATGACCGGTACCAACTGGTCCACCATTCCCGTCACCATCGTGGAAATGGGCTTCATGTCCAACCCCACCGAGGATGCGGCCATGGCTACAGACGAATATCAGACGCTGATGGCCAAGGGTATGGCTGACGGCATCGACAGATATTTCGGCAGATAAATGAATCCCTTCCTCCGGAAACGGTGTTGCCCGTCAGACGATTTATAGAGAATTAATCATTTTTTTAGAGAGATTCGTTTTACTTTTACTCCCGATTGCTGTATAATAAGGTCATATTCAATTTGCAGAAAAACAAGGTGATGTCAGACAGATGATCCTGACCGGAGCCTTTAGGAGGAACTGCCATATAAGACCTGGACAGATGTTAGACGGAGGTGAAAGCTATGAAGAGTAGATTCAGGAAACAAATGGGAATCACGCTGGTTGTCATAATGGTGCTGGGAATGCTGCCGGTGTCGTTTGAGAAGGTACAGGCGGAAGAACTGATCCTGATCGGATCATCGCAGGAAATGAAGAAGATCGGCGTTGATGAGAACTACCCGCTGACCGGTAACTACAGGCTTACCGCGGACATTTCAATGGATGTTATGATAAGCGGAACGTTTGCGGGCAGCTTTGACGGTTATGGTCATACCATTGATCTGAGCATCAGCAATGATTCGTGGAATACAGCCCTGTTCGAGAAATTAACCGGAACAGTCGAAAACCTGATCACAACCGGAACGGTAACAGGCACACGGGGCAACACAGGGGCGATTGCAGCCGAAGGCACCGGCACCGTCAGAAAGTGCTGGAATCAGGCAACCATAAGCAGCGCGGGAGAGGGAGTGTCCGGAATTGTGGGGTTTACCGGTTCTGCCATAGAAGACTGCTTGAATACCGGTGAGATCAGTAACAGTGCCAGTCGCTCCCGGGTGGGCGGTATTACCTGTTCCAATCTGGCTGCCCCCGGCAGTGTTGTCAGATGCTTCAGTACACATTGTTCGGATATAAATCTGGCCTTTTATCTTGTGGGCGGGGATTCTGACGTGATGACGATTACAGACTGCTATTATGCAGGCTCTGTCAACAAGGCGGGATACCGCACGAGCAGAGGTACGACCGGAGGCACGAGACTGAGCGGTGATCAGATTACCAGTACGGACGCTTATGTCGGATGGGACTTCACGAAAACGTGGATCATGACGGAAGCAGGTCCGAGACTCAGGATGCCTGTGGAGGCTCCGACATTTACTCCCGGGGAGGGCGAGTTTGATTCGGTACAGACCGTGGAGCTGTCTACCGTCACTGCGGACGCGGCAATCTACTATACGACAAATGGCGATGCACCCACTGCGGGCAGTACGTTATACTCCGGTTCCATCGAAGTGGATGAGACCTCGACCATTAAAGCGGTTGCGGTCAGGGATGGTGTAAGCAGTGAGATTGCAAGCGCAACATTTACCATTAATGTGCCGGCTGCGGTTGTGCAGGCTCCTTCGGCGAGAACTCTCAGTTATACCGGTTCGGAACAGGAGCTCGTAACGGCGGGAACGGCGGAATACGGCACCATGAGTTATGCTCTTGGTACGGATGCAGATGCGGCGCCTGCAGACGGGTGGGCGGAATCCGTTCCCCAGGCTCTTACAGCGGGAGAATACTATGTATGGTACCGCGCGGTAAATGCATATGCTTCAAGTACGCCGGCTTCTGTCAGGGTTTCGATCGAGAAAGCAGATCCGGTGGCGGAAGTGCCTGACGGTCTGACTGCGGAATACGGACAGACGCTTGCGGAAGTGTCGATGGAAGGGAAGAACCCCGGGACCAACACTCCCGGAACATGGGCTTGGGCGGATGATTCCGTGGAAGTCGGAAATGTGGGAATCAACAGCTTCAAGGCAGCCTTTACCCCCTCCGATACAGAGAATTATGATTCTGTCAGCGATGTGGATGTGAATGTGACGGTCGGCAGTCGTCCGGAATACATTCCTGCTTCTGAGGACACCAATTCGGTAACTGCTCAGGTTGAAGTAAGTGAGAACGGCGTTTCCGTTAAGTCCGTGGATGAGGATGATCTGGACAAAATTGCCGAATCAGACGACAAGAATCTGACCATGAATCTGACAAGTCTGCCGGATTCCAATCATTTTGAGTTCTCGCCCGATGCGGGAGATCAGATATATAAAAAATTGGGAGAAGACGGCCATGTGACCACGTTTGTCAGGGAGGAATCTGCAGGAGGTTCGGCCTGGTATGGATTTGATATGTCTGCCGGCCTTATCAAGGATGGCGCGCGGCTTACAGCAGATACGCTCTCTGTTGACTCTCCGCTATTAACTGACGAGCAGAAACAGACAATTTCAGGACTTGGTAAGCCTGAAAATATCCGCGTTTATGATCTGAACCTTATGATAGGCGGTAATCAGGTTCATGACCCGGGATCAACAATTTCGTTTTGGCCGTCGATTCCATTAAGCTGGGAAAAAGAGGAATCGGCCGGTTCTGACCGTGATTCTGCAGCATTTAACTTAGGGAATACCATTGCATTTCATATTGATGACAGAGGAAATGCGGAACAACAGGAGATAAAACTGTCAGGAGGCGTCAGCAAAGAGGTTAGATTAGAACTTTTGGGGGATGTTACTCAAATGGAAGTAAGCCCCTATAGTATGCCCAGGTTGGATCTTGTTCATTTTTCGATATATGTTCTGGTTCACAAGGAGGACAGTGCGGTTTCGAAGGCTCCTGCTGCAAAGAGCCTGACATACAGCGGCATCGCTTCGGAACTCGTTTCGGCAGGAACGGCGACCGGCGGTGAGATGCGTTATGCTCTCGGAAGTGATGCGGTAACAGCTCCCGAAGCAGTGGCTTATTCCGCAGACATCCCCACGGCTGTCGACGCCGGAACCTATTATGTATGGTATATGGCTGCCGGTGATGAGATCCACGCCGATACCATACCTGCCTGTGTGGAAGTGACCATTGCGGCAAAAGCACTTACCATTACTGCAGAAGATGAGAACAAGGTATATGATGGAGAAGAACTCATATCCGAAGCATTTTCCTCTGTGGGACTTGCGGAAGGTGATGCGGTTGAAAGTCTCGTCTTTACCGGATTGCAGACCGGAGCGGGAAGCTCGGACAATGTTCCTTCCGGTGCAGTGATCAGGAACGCGGAAGGCAGAGACGTTACAGAGAATTACAGTATTACTTATGCGAACGGCACACTGACCGTAACGCAGGCACCTAACAAGGTAACTGTTGAAATGAACGGATGGACCTGCGGGGAGGAGGCAAATGTGCCGAAGACTTCCGCGCTTTTCGGTACCCCGATCATCACTTACGCAAGCAGTCCGGACGGGACCTATACAAAAACGGTTCCTTCTGCGGTCGGTACATGGTATGTGAAGGCAACCGTGGAAGAGAGCGCCGACTATGCGGGAGCGGAGGCAATCGCCGAGTTTACCATCTCCGAGCCGGTTCCGAATCCGTCTCCGGTATATTATGTGAAGAAGGTGACCGGAGCCTCCGGCACGGATTCCTTCCTTTGGGAGAATGGAAAAGACCTTGTGATTACTGTCGGACTTGACGCTCAGGAAGACGAATCCTATGATCATTTTACAGCCCTCAGAGAAGAGAGCCGAACCTTTGTAAGAGACGATGAGTATACCGCTCATCAGGGAAGCACCGTCATCACGATCAGGGAGGCAACGCTGAAGACGCTCGCGGATGGTGAACATACCTTCACAATCGAATTTGACGACGGAAGCGTTGATGTAAAGGTCAATATCAAGAAGGATCTTTTTCCTGCGGCACATACCGGAAACGCACCCCTTGTGGGGGGCTGGATACTCCTTGTTATCGGCAGTGCGGCGACACTGATGCTGACAGGCAGACGCAGAACGGGAATCAGGCGATAAGGAAGGAACTTCACAGTTGACGACAGATACTTGACGGCCACCGGTATTGTGACCGAGGAAAGACAGTAGATAAACTGATCCAAAAGAACCGGAAAGGTTCATGAAAGCAGGGGGGATTTTCCGTGAAAAATCCCCCCTTTACAAAGCCCCTTTTTGAGGGTATGATGTTTCTGTAGATTTTCGGGGGAGGACCCGAAAACGGCGGAGTCGGTCGCCTTAGCGATGACAAAACCGGTTGTTGCAGATCATTTTTCTGCAACAGGATGCAAACAGGTCACTTCATGAAGGAGGAGAAACAATGAAGAAGAAATTGATCGCAGCCGTAACTTGTTGCAGCATGGTCCTGGCACTGGGTGCATGTTCCGGAGAAACCGGTAACGGCGGAAACGGTGGAAACGGCGGTAATGGCGGAAACCAGGGAAATGCAGATAACAAACTGAAGGTTGGTGTGATCCTTGTGGGCGACGAGAATGAGGGTTATACCTACGCTCATATCAAGGGGATCCAGGATGCACAGAAGTCCATCGGTGCAGACAAGATCGACGTTCAGTGGAAGTATTCCGTAGGAGAGGATGCAAGCTGCTATGACGCCTGCATGGAGCTGGCCGATGAAGGCTGCCAGCTGATCATCACCAACAGCTACGGACATCAGACACACGCACAGCAGGCTGCTTCCGAACTGAAGGATGTAACCTTTGTATCCATGACCGGTGATACAGCCGCAAACAGCGGTCTTTCCAATTTCAAGAACGCATTTACCGAGGTTTACGAATCCCGTTATGTATCCGGTGTGGTTGCCGGAATGAAGCTCGAAGAGCTGATCAAGGACAATAAGCTGACAGACAAGAACTATGATGCCGACGGCAACGTACGCATCGGTTATGTAGGAGCATATCCTTACGCAGAGGTAGTTTCCGGTTACACCGCTTTCTATCTCGGCATCAAGAGTGTTGTGGAAAATGTTGCCATGGAAGTGAAGTACACCAACTCCTGGTTTGATATCACCGCTGAGGGTGAGGCTGCAAATGCCATGATCTCCGACGGTTGTGTGATCATCGGACAGCATGCGGACTCCACCGGAGCTCCTGCAGCCATTGAGGCAGCACTGAAGGACGGCACCGTTTGCTACAGCGTAGGCTACAACATCGATATGCTTTCCGTAGCTCCGAACGCAGCTCTGACCTCCGCAACCAATGACTGGTCCGTATATTACAAGTACGCATTCCAGACCATGCTTGACGGCAAGGACATCAAGACCGACTGGGCTGAGGGTTACGATCAGGGCGCAGTTGCCATTACGGCACTCGGCTCTTCCTGTGCAGCAGGAACCCAGGAGAAGGTTGATCAGGTCATTGCGGATCTGAAGGCTGACAAGCTTCATGTATTTGATATCAATTCCTTCACCGTTGACGGTAAGAAGGTAGAATCTCATCACATCGATATGAACGGTGACTTCGACAACGAGGATCCCGAGGATGTGGAAGCCATCAAGGACGGCTACTTCCATGAATCCTTCTTCCGTTCAGCTCCTTCCTTCGATATCCGTATCGACGGCATCAGCGAGCCTAAGTGATCGGATAAGAACTATTAAACAAAAGAATTGAGACCGACCGGCCGGGAAGTCCGACAGTGTTGCCGGATTCCCCGGCCGGTCGCCTTTGTTATGCAGGCAATGAGCCTGCCGTGCCCGCACAAAACAAAAAGTGCAGTTTGTTACCTGCCCCCAGAAAGGACCCCGTCATGACTGACTATGCAGTGGAACTTAAGAATGTAACCAAGACCTTCGGTTCCGTGGTCGCAAACCGAGACGTATCGTTAAAGATCCGCAAGGGAGAGATCCTGGCGCTCCTCGGCGAAAACGGCTCCGGTAAGACCACACTCATGAACATGATCTCCGGCATTTACCATCCGGACAGCGGACAGCTCCTGCTGGACGGGAAGGAAGTAAGGATCCATTCTCCGAAGGATGCCTTGGATCACGGGATCGGTATGATCCATCAGCACTTTAAGCTGGTGGACATTTACACTGCGGCCGAAAATCTGGCCCTGGGCTTTGGCGGCGGGATCTATCATGAGGCGCAGGTCACCGAAAAACTGAAGGAGATCTGCGACCGTTACGGCTTTACGGTGAATCCGAAAAAGAAGGTCTACGCCATGAGCGTATCCGAGAAGCAGACTCTTGAGATCGTCAAGGTTTTATACCGCGGGGCCGATGTTCTGATCCTGGATGAGCCCACTGCCGTGCTGACACCTCAGGAGACGGCCCAGCTCTTTGAAGTGATCCGCAACATGAAGAAGGACGGAAAGTCGGTCATCATCATTACCCATAAGTTAAATGAGGTGCTGGAGATCTCCGACCGTGTGGCCATTCTCCGTAAGGGAGAGTACGTGGACACCGTCAATACCTCCGAGACCAATGTGGATCAGCTGACGGAGCTGATGGTGGGCAAGCGTGTGGAGCTGGAGCTGGAGCGCCCGGAGGTCAAGGATCCGGATCTGAGACTGTCCGTTCGGAATCTTACGGTTTATCGTAACGACGGAACCCCTGCCCTGGATAATGTCAGCTTTGACCTTTTCGGCGGTGAGATCCTGGGGATAGCCGGTATCTCCGGTTGCGGACAGAAGGAGCTTCTGGAGGCCATTGCAGGTCTGCAGGAATGTGCCCACGGAACCGAGATCACCTATGAGGATCCCGGAACCGGCAAGAAGGAGAAGCTCATCGGCAAGAGTCCGAGAGCCATCAGGAAAATGGGCATCACTCTTTCCTTTGTTCCCGAAGACCGCCTCGGCATGGGTCTGGTGGGATCCATGGGCATGGTGGACAATATGATGTTAAAGGACTACCGTGACAACGGCTTTATCTTCGCAAACCGCAAGCGTCCCAAGGAGCTGGCGGAAAGTATCCGCGAGGAGCTGCAGGTAGTGACGCCTTCCGTCAATACTCCCGTGAGCCGCTTATCCGGCGGTAACGTGCAGAAGGTGCTGGTAGGCCGGGAGATCTCGGCGGCGCCTTCGGTGCTGCTGACTGCCTATGCAGTCCGGGGACTGGATATCAATACTTCGTATGCCATTTATCATCTGCTGAACGAGCAGAAGCAGAAAGGTGTGGCTGTGGTCTATGTAGGCGAGGATCTGGATGTGCTCTTGGCACTTTCCGACCGGATCCTGGTGCTCTGCGAAGGCCGTGTGGGCGGCATCTTGGACGGCCGCTATACCACCAAGGAAGAGGTGGGCTTACTGATGACAAAGCCCCCGGAGATCGGTGAAGAGATCCGGGAATTTACCTATCAACCGGAACAGGAGGGCGTAAACGAATGAAAGATCTGTTTCATATCGCAAGACGGGAACCCCTTGACTGGTGGAAGAAGATCCTGGTCAGGATCGGAGCGGTCCTTGTGGCGCTTCTGATCTGTTCCGTGTTCCTCTATGCCGTGACCAAAATGAACCCCATCGAGATCTACAAGGCCATGTTCAAGGGCAATTTCGGCTCCAACCGGAAGGTCTGGATCCTGATCCGGGATACCATGACCCTGCTTTTATTTGCCCTGGCTCTGGCCCCGGCCTTTAAGATGAAGTTCTGGAACATCGGTGCAGAAGGTCAGGCACTCATCGGCGGTGTGATCACCGCAGGACTCATGATCGCCCTGGGAAATAAGCTTCCCACTTCGGTGATGCTTCTGATCATGTTTGCGGCCAGTGCTCTGGGCGGTGCTCTCTGGGGTCTGATCCCTGCCATTTTCAAGGCTGTCTGGAAGACCAATGAGACTCTGTTCACGCTGATGATGAACTATATAGCACTTCAGATCACCTCCTACTGTGTAGCCCTTTGGGAGAATCCCTTCGGCTCCAACTCCGTAGGCGTGATCAATCAGAAAACGGGAGGCGGATGGTTTCCGACCGTATTCGGTCAGAGCTTCGGCCTGAACGTGATCATTGTCCTGGCTCTGACGGTAGTCATGTTCTTCTATTTAAAGAAGAGTAAGCAGGGCTATGAGATCTCCGTAGTCGGAGAGTCCGAGAATACCGCCCGCTACAGCGGTATCAGCGTGAAGAAGGTTCTGATCCGGACCATGCTGATCTCCGGTGCCATCTGCGGGATCGCAGGCTGCATCATTGTAGGCGGTATCGACCATACCATCTCCACCACCACAGCCGGCGGCAGAGGCTTTACCGCCATCATTGTGGCGTGGATGGCCGGATTTAATCCCTTTATCATGATCCCCATCAGTGTGCTTCTGGTGTTCTTAAACCGCGGCGCGGCTCAGGTGGCATCCACCTGCGGACTGAACGAATACGCCAGCGATATTGTGACGGCAGTGATCCTGCTGTGCATCCTGGCAAGTGAATTCTTCTTAAATTACCGCATTCTGTTCGGCAGCGGAAAGAAGGTTGAGGCTGCTGCAGTTACAGCCGGCCCGAAAGCGGAGAACCTTGAAGCGGAGAAGTCGGAAGAGAGTAATGAAGCTGCCACAGACAGCAGAGAGGAGGTTTGATCATGAGTTTGGACCAGTTTGTATCACTTATTCATGCGGCTGTGATCTTCGGAACCGTGATCCTCTTCGGCTGTGTGGGTGAGACCCTTTCGGAAAAGGCCGGAAACCTGAACCTGGGTGTTCCGGGTGTTATGTATATCGGCGGAATTGCTTCCCTTGCAGGAGCATTTTTCTATGAGAGCAGCACGGACAAGCCTGTGCCGGTGCTGTGCCTCATCATTGCCCTTGCCTGCGGCTTTCTGGCATCGGCCCTGACGGGTCTGCTCTTCAGTTTTATGACCAATACCCTGAGAGTGAATCAGAACGTGACCGGTCTGACCATCACCATCATGGGAACCGGTATCGCCAATTTCTTCGGCGGTTCCTTAAATAAGCTGGCCGGCGGTGTGGGACAGATCTCTGTTTCCGCCACCTCCGAGGTGTTCCGGCAGACCATTCCCGGCGCCAACACCATGCATCCCCTGCTTCAGATGATCTTTAATTACGGATGGATGGTTTATCTGGCCCTTGTCATTGCCATCGCGGCAAATGTATTTCTCTCCAAGACCATGACCGGCTTGAATCTCCGGGCCATCGGCGAGAATCCTGCAACTGCAGACGCCGCCGGCATCAACGTGGTGCTCTATAAGTATCTGGCAACCTCCATCGGCTGCGGGATCTGCGGTCTGGGCGGAGTCTTCTATGTTATGGACTACACCAAGGGCACCTGGGCAAATGACGGTGCCATTGAAGGTCTCGGCTGGCTGGCCGTTGCACTGGTAATCTTTGCACTCTGGAAGCCGGTGAATGCGATCTACGGTGCATACCTCTTCGGTGTGTTCTACTGGATCTACATGTATCTGAATGCAAGCCGGAGCTCCCAGGAACTTTTCAAGATGCTGCCTTACCTGGTGACCATCATTGTCCTGATCTTCATCAGCCTCAGAAAGAAGAGGGAATATCAGGCGCCGGAAGCTCTGGGCATCCCCTATTTCCGGGAAGACCGGTAGTGTTGACATGAATTCGAGGCTATGCTATAATCCTATTTTGCAATATTATACTATGCGTATTTATGAACCGTAATGGAGGTTAGTCATGTACAAGGTACTGAGTGCGAAGGAAATTGCTGCGAACATCTTTGAGATGGTCGTAGAGGCTCCCCGTGTAGCAAAGCATTGCGAGCCGGGTCAGTTTGTGATCGTACGTACGGATGAGGAATCGGAGCGTATCCCCCTCACCATTTGCGATTATGATCGGGAACAGGGAACGATCACCATTGTGATCCAGGTGATCGGTGCTTCCACCAAAAAGATGGTAAGAACCAAGTCGGGAGAATTCCTTCACGATGTGGTCGGTCCTTTGGGATGTGCATCCGAGCTGGTAGATACTCCTGTTGAGGAACTGAAGAAAAAGAAGATCCTCTTTGTGGCAGGCGGTCTCGGAACGGCTCCCGTATATCCTCAGGTAAAGTGGCTCCATGAGAGAGGCGTTTCGGCCGATGTCATTGTAGGTGCCAAGACCAAGGATCTCATCATGTATGAGGAGCAGATGACCAAAGTAGCAGGTACCTTATATATTACCACCGATGACGGCTCTTACGGCCGCAGCGGTATGGTTACCAAGGTTGTTGAGGATCTGTATGCAGAGGGTCAGAAGTATGATCTTTGCATCTGCATCGGTCCCATGATCATGATGAAGTTTGTCTGCCTGCTGACCAAGAAGCTGGAGCTTCCCACCATTGTCAGCATGAATCCCATCATGGTAGACGGAACCGGTATGTGCGGCGCCTGCCGTCTGACCGTAGGCGGCGTTGTGAAGTTTGCCTGCGTTGACGGACCGGAGTTTGACGGACATCAGGTAGACTTTGATCAGGCAATGAAGAGAACACAGATCTATAAGACTGCAGAAGGTCGGGCTATGCTGGCGCTCACTGAAGGGGATACCCATCACGGCGGCTGCGGCAACTGCTCGGATCACTGAAAGCTGAAGGAGGAGAGAGAAAACATGGAAGTAGATGTTTGGAAGAAAGTTCCGGTGGCAGAGCAGGATCCGAAGGTTCGCGCGACCAACTTCGACGAGGTTTGCCTCGGTTATACCGAGGAAGAAGCAATGGCAGAAGCAAGCCGTTGCTTGAATTGTAAGAATGCAAAATGTATGCAGGGTTGCCCTGTTTCCATTAATATCCCCGCATTTATCCAGCAGGTAAAGGAAGGCGATTTTGACGGTGCTTATCAGACCATCGCTGAGTCTTCCGCATTGCCCGCGATCTGCGGACGTGTATGTCCCCAGGAGACCCAGTGCGAGGGTCAGTGTATCCGCGGCATCCGCGGTGAGGCTATCTCCATCGGTAAGCTGGAGCGTTTTGTAGCAGATACCGCTATGGCAAGAGGCACAAAGCCCACTCCCGCAAAGGAGAAGAACGGCCACAAGGTGGCAGTCATCGGTTCCGGTCCTTCCGGTCTGACCTGCGCAGGAGACCTGGCTAAGATGGGCTATGATGTTACCATCTTCGAGGCTCTTCACGAGGCAGGCGGCGTACTGGTTTACGGTATTCCGGAGTTCCGTCTTCCCAAGACCAAGGTCGTAGCAAAGGAGATCGAGAACGTCATTTCCCTGGGTGTTAAGATCGAGACCAATGTAGTCATCGGTAAGTCCGTGACCATTGATCAGCTTCTTTCCGAAGAAGGGTTTGACGCAGTATTCATCGGTTCCGGTGCAGGTCTGCCCAAGTTCATGGGCATTCCCGGAGAGCAGGCAAATGGTGTCTTCTCCGCAAATGAGTACCTGACCCGTTCCAATCTGATGAAGGCATTTGACGAAAACAGCACCACACCTATCATGAGAGGTCAGAAGGTAGCAGTTGTGGGCGGCGGAAACGTTGCCATGGATGCTGCAAGAACCGCGCTGAGACTGGGTGCTGAGGTTCATATCGTATACCGCAGAAGCGAAGAGGAGCTTCCTGCCCGTGTGGAGGAGGTTCATCACGCAAAAGAGGAAGGCGTGATCTTTGATCTGCTGACCAATCCCGTAGAGATCAAGACCAATGACAACGGCTGGGTAAGTGCCATCCGTTGCATCAAGATGGAACTGGGCGAGCCGGATGCATCCGGAAGACGCCGTCCCGTGGAAGTACCGGGCTCCGAATTCGATATGGAGGTCGATACCGTGATCATGTCTCTCGGAACCTCTCCGAATCCGCTGATCTCCTCCACCACCGAGGGCTTGGAGGTCAGTAAGTGGAAGTGCATCATCGCCGATGAGGCAAATGGTGCCACCAGCAAGGAAGGCGTTTACGCCGGCGGAGATGCCGTTACCGGCGCAGCTACCGTAATCCTGGCCATGGGCGCAGGTAAGGCAGCGGCTAAGGGTATTGATGAGTATATCCGCAACAAATAAGGCGCAAGCCTTCCAAGTGAGTCGATAAGATCATTAGGGATCTGACGGGCGCCGGTCATTCGATGACCGACGCCCTGTTTTATTACCGAAACAAAGAATTTTTGATTCCGAGCGAAAAAACCGATCATGTGAAAGAGGAGAAGAAAGAGATCATGGCACAGAGTCCGATTGAAAAGATTCCTATGGAAGAGGGTTCCAAGGCAAAAAAAGTATATGCGGTCATGAGCGGCAAGGGCGGAGTGGGCAAGTCCCTGGTCACCACCATGCTGGCTGTGGCGGCAAATCGCGCTTTGCAGAAAAAAAGAGAAAAGGCGTCCGGTGAGACGGCCACAGAGAGTGTTGCGTCGGGAAGTATTGCGATCCTGGATGGCGATATCACCGGTCCTTCCATTCCCAATGCCTTTGACCTGCATGGGATGGCAGACAGTGACGGACAGCTTTTAAGCCCCATGGTGACCGAAGGCGGCATCAAGGTGATGTCCATTAATCTGCTCCTGCAGAGTGAGACACAGCCTGTGATCTGGCGCGGACCGGTGCTTTCCTCCGCCATCCGTCAGTTTTGGAATGAGGTTCACTGGGGGGATGTGGACTCCCTGTTCATCGACTGCCCTCCGGGAACGGGAGATGTGGTTCTGACCATCTTGCAGTCCATTCCCGTGGACGGCATCATCATTGTCACCACACCTCAGGATCTGGTGTCCATGATCGTGGCGAAGGCCGTAAACATGGCACGGCTTATGGGAATTCCCGTGATCGCAGCCGTGGAAAATATGTCCTGGTACGAGTGTCCCGACTGCCACACCCGTCATGAGATCTTCGGAAAGAGTCAGATCGAGAAGCTTGCAAAGGACTATCGGATCCCGCACATTGCCAAGCTCCCCATCGATCCCTCCATTACGGCGCTGTGCGATTCGGGACGTGCGGAAGAAATCCCGGATTCCTTCCTGGAGTATCTGTCGGGGATCATAGAGGGATAAGTGAGGATCAAGATCACGGTCCCGATATGAGTGTAACGGCGGAATTTCAAGATTCCGGCGAGGATTGTCTTTTTTTCTCGGTGTATGTGACTTTGTTTTCGTTAATCCGGTCTGTTTGATAGGAAAGCACTGAGATGTCAAAACGGTGAACTCAAATTGATGTACTCAAACCGATGAACTCGGAGTTTTCAAAGGATGTGAAGAGATGAAAAATGGATCCGATGATTTGATTTGACGATTCGATCTTTCATCGGAAACCGGACTGAGAAAGGGGATCGATATGAGAAAAACAAGACTGATTATGAAGAAACGACTGACGGCTTTATCACTGGCTGCATCTGTAGCGGTTCTTACCGGATGCACGGGTTCAGGAGCCGGAGCCGGTACCGGTACGAAATCATTTTCCGCGGAATACGGGAAAACGGTTCCGGAGCGTTATGAGACCATAAAAAGCGACGAGGCGGAAAGGAAGGCGCTGGATTCGTCCGCGGAGAATCTCAGAAACTTTGCGGTGGAAAGTTCGGCAAAGATTTTTCCGGATGTGGAGGGAAACTATCTGTATTCTCCCGCAAGTCTGTATATGGCGCTTCAGCTTTGCGGGGGACTGACCGCCGAAGGAAAGGCGGATGACCTGATAAGTCTTTTGGGGGCAACAGACCGGGAAGACCTTCGAAAGCAGGGAAATGCTCTGATCCGCTCGCTTTCTTCCGACGAGAAAGGGGAAATTTTAAAGATCGGTAATTCCATCTGGATGGATACGGTGCAACTTCCGACGATTTCTTCCGATGCACAGAAGGTGATCACGGATACGGCTGCCCCCCTGGGAGCGGACATTTATCACGAAAAACTGACAGATCCGAAAACAAAGGATCAGATCAATTCCTGGATCGCATCCAGAACGGAGAACATGATCACGGAGATGCCGGTGGAACCGGATCCCTCTACCGCAATGATCCTCTTCAATACCCTGTATTTTGATAAAAAGTGGAAGGATACGTATTCCGAGGATCAGGTTGTCAAGAGTGATTTTTATCCCGGAGGAGGCAAGGAATCCGTAACGATCGATCGGCTGGAGTTTATAGAGAAATACAATTCCTATGTTCAAACGGAACACGCCGTTTCTTCGGCCGTGGAGTATCAGGACGGCAGTTATATGATCCTTATTAAGCCGAACAGTCAGGAGGACTTTGAGGCGGCAATGACCGAGGATCTGAAGGAGATCATCAAGGCCTATGCAGAAGAGTCTTTCACCAAGCCGGATGGTCCTTATGAGGTTTTGTTCGGAATCCCGCTTGTGGATTACAGCTGCAAGATGGATTCCTTGGGTAACACGATCAAGGATATGGGCGTGGGTTCTGTTTTTCAGAGCGGAGCATTTTCCGATATTGACCGTTCACTCTATGTATCCGAGATCGCTCAGGACTGCAGGATCATCGTGGACCGTGAGGGAACCAAGGCAGCGGCGGTGACGGAGATTCTTATGACGAAAGGAGCCATTTCACAGATTATTGACCTTCGTATGGACCGGGACTATGGTTATGTGATCATGTCGGAGGATGATATTCCGCTCTTTATCGGAGCGGTGAGAGATCCGAAGCTTTGAAGGTTGTTTGAAGATCCTGCGTTGAAAAATAGATGGGGCATAAGCGCCTCATCGGAACAGTTGAAAAATCGGGACAGTTGCAAGGGGGATGAAAATGAAGAGAACATTTTTGATCATCGGTATCGTACTGGTTGTATTGGCTTTGATCAGCTTTGCGATCAGTTTGCTTCAGCATCAGCTCGCCACATCGGTTTTGGATGCTTCCAACGATTTTATTCATCGGGCATTCAAACGATCTGCCATCTTTTTGTGGGTGGGGATCGGTCTTTCAATTCCCGGAATTGCTGCCATCGTTTCGTCTTTTCTTTTCTTCGGGAAGCCCGCGACAATTGCCACCGGCAAACTGATATCCTTTAATTACAGCCCGGGATATGGCGACATGGACGGTGCAAGCCATCACGAAAACCTTCAGAAGGATGAGAACGGAAACTGGGTGATCATCTGCAGTGACCGGGAGGATCATGAGTCTCCGATCATTGTGACCACTTATGCCGTTAACGCGTCGGATGTGGCGGACTTTGATGAGTTTCTGAAGGATAAAAACTTTGCTGCTCTGTCTCTGCGCAAGGAAAGTGACCTGTTTATCACGGATTACCACTCCTGGAGCTACAGCATCGACTATGACAATTCCGCCATCGGCGGAGAGAAAAGATTCTACGTTCGAATCGACCAGTATCATGAATATTCCGATGCCGATAATGAATTGATGAAGGAAGTACTTGAGCGCTTCCGAGGTCTTCGCGGAAAGCAGATCTCCGTGGTGACCGAAACGGAGGACTGAACATTTTCTGACAGCGCCGGAGGGGCTGCAGGTCAATGACCTGCAACAGAAAAAGACAGGAGAATATTTTATGCAACTGAGGAAACTATTTACGGCACTGATTCTGTTTCTGCTGATATGCTGCGTGTCGGCAGTCCCTGTTTCTGCACAGACAGAAAATCCTTACAACAAACAAGACAATACAGAAGTGCCCTATGACAGTTCGAAGTGGGTCCAACCGGCGGAATGGAATACGCCGCAAATCAATCCCCGTGATTTCGAAGGATATGTCATGATCTTTGCGGACAAGATCGGGCTGGAACCGGATTATGCGCCCGGAACGACTCAGCGGGTTTACGTCAGTTACGTTGGTGAAACAGTTCCTGTCAACCAAATGAAGTTTCATTTCTTCTATGACACACGGCTGAAGGTCAAGTGCAACAGTAAGAATGAACCTGTGTCACCGGGCAGTAAAATGGTGGAATTTACTATGACTTCCAAGATCATCGAGGAAGGCCAGATTGCAATTGCCGCATATTCACCGGAGAATGTTGATCTTGGTGAAAAAAGAGGCCTGTTCACCATCGATTTTATTATACCTGAAGATGCCAAGCCGGGAGATCTGTATCCGTATGGAATGATGTATGTGGACGACGGCATTGTGGCGGATACCTTTATCAATACCCCACGGGATACACAGGGTATGCTTCAGATGACCTATACATTCACGAGAGGCATGTATTCGGGATGGATAAAAATACATGGCGGAGAGCCGAAGAACACGTCTACACCGACACCGAAGCCGACGGAAACACCTACGCCGACACCGAAGCCGACGGAAACGCCTACACCGACACTGAGGCCGACCGCCCCTCCTACACCTGTGCCAAAGCCGACCACGCCCCCTACACCGACGCCGAAGCCGACGAATCCGCCTACACCTGTGCCGAAGCCGACGGAGCCGCCTACGCCTGTGCCTAAGCCGACGGAGCCGCCTACGCCTGTGCCTAAGCCGGTCGAAACCTCTACTCCGACTCCTGATCCGACGGAAGACGAGTCAGCAATGGAGACCGAAACCGACCAAACGGAAGATGAGACAGCGACGGAGACCGAAACCGACCAAACGGAAGACGAGACAGCGACTGAGAGTGAAACCGACCAAACAGAAGAGGATACAGCGACTGCCGGAACAGAGGAAGGGGCGACCGACCGGACAGAGGATCGGACTTTTGAATCGACAGTCGAAACGGGAACAACGTCCGGGAGCACTTTGGAAACCGGAGAAGCAGAACAAATGTCCTCTGAGGAAGAACATACGAAAATCGCGGATCCGGGCAAGGAGGGGATCAACGGCCTGCAGGAGATCGTGGGTCTGGCTCAGCCGGAAAAGCATTCCAAATTGATTTGGACGGTTCTTATCGTTTTGTCCGTATCGGTCTTTTTTGTATTGGCTGTGATCATTTTTGCTATCATTTTCTTTGCCTTGAAGAACAGAAAGAAAAAGCAATAAAGCGTGACGCAGCAGTTTGACTGTGCAGCAGTGTGACTGTGCAACAGTGGGACAATGTGACAAAGGGACAGTCAGTCTCCTTTGTCACATTTTTGTTTGCAACAGAATTTCTTCTTTACAAACAAAGACTTTTGGTGTATGGTATGAATTTGTCCGGCCCAGACCCCTGTTTCCGACTGTTGCAGAGCTTTCATCTGCAGCCGGATCCGGAAAAGGAACCGGACGAATACCGAAAAAAGCGGAATTTGTAAAGGGATTCGTCATGAAAAAAGACAAAATCAAACCGATGCTGTTTTCCAATCTGAAGCAGTACAACGGAAAGCAGTTTGTAAAAGACGTGGTTTCCGGTGTGATCGTTGCGATCATTGCACTGCCTCTTTCCATTGCACTGGCCCTGGCTTCCGGCGTGGGACCGGAGCAGGGTATCTATACTGCCATCATCGCCGGTTTTCTGATCTCCTTCCTGGGCGGAAGCCGGGTGCAGATCGCCGGGCCTACGGCAGCATTTGCCACGATCGTGGCAGGGATCGTAGCCAGAAACGGAATGGGCGGACTGGCTCTGGCCACTGTCCTTGCGGGTGCCATCCTGATCCTGATGGGATGCTTAAGACTGGGAACCCTGATCAAATATATCCCTTATACCATTACAACGGGCTTTACCGCAGGTATCGCCGTGACCATTGCCATAGGACAGATGAAGGACTTTATGGGTCTTTCTTATCCCGAGGGCACGGTGACCATTGAGACCATTGATAAGGTCAAGGCCATAGCCCTGAATATCGGAACCTTCAACTGGCATGCCATGCTGGTGGGTGCGGTATGTCTGGTCATTCTGATCGTGTGGCCCAAGGTAACGGAGAAGATCCCCGGATCTCTCATTGCCGTCATCGTCAGCATCCTGATGGTGAAGTTTCTGCCCCTTAATGTAAAGACCATTGAAGAGCTTTATGTGATCAGCAATGATCTTCCGAAGTTTACTCTTCCGGATTTCAGCATGGAAATGATCCGTACCGTATTCTCGGATGCATTTACCATTGCGGTTCTTGCGGCCATCGAGTCCCTTCTTTCCTGCGTTGTGGCAGACGGTATGATCGGAAGCCATCATCGTTCCAATATGGAGCTCATTGCCCAGGGTATCGGTAACATCGGTTCCGCTCTGTTCGGCGGTATTCCCGCCACCGGAGCCATTGCCCGTACTGCGGCAAATATCAAGAACGGCGGAAGAACCCCCATTGCCGGTATGGTTCATGCCATTGTACTTCTTCTGGTGCTGGTCCTTCTGATGCCCTATGCCGGCTGGATCCCCATGCCTGCCATTGCAGCCATCCTGTTCATGGTTGCTTACAACATGTGCCAGTGGAGACCCTTTGTCCATCTGTTAAAGACCTCTTCCAAGAGTGATATCCTGATCCTGCTGGCAACATTTTTCCTGACGGTGATCTTTGACCTGGTAGTTGCCATCGAGATCGGTATGCTGCTGTCTCTGGTGCTGTTCATGAAGCACATGAGCGAGGAATCCGAGATCCGGGGCTGGAACTATGACATCCCCGATGAGGAGGATGATCCCGACGCCATCTCTCTTAAGGTGGTTCCGAAGAGCATCCGTGTTTATGAGATCAGCGGTCCTCTGTTCTTCGGTGCAGCCGAGCAAATTGCAACCATTACCGTAAAAGAATTCACCAAGTGTCTGGTGATCCGTATGCGCGGCGTTCCGGAGCTGGATGCCACCGCAATGCACGCCCTGGAAGGCCTCTACGAGAGACTGAACGCCAAGGGTATCCACATGGTATTCTCCCATGTAAATGACAGACCCATGAAAATGATGAAGAAATCCGGACTTTATGATAAGATAGGAAGCGAGAACTTCTGCGATCACATCGACCGGGCTCTGGAGAGAGCAGGCGAGCTGACAGGTGAGAAAGAATAATATGGATATGTAAAGATTCCATATGATAATAGTGTATTTCTTGGATAATGGAATAAGAATATTCTGTATAAGATCAGCCATAGTATTCGATTACTATGGCTGATAGTTTTTTACTTGATTGGCGTAGCTTTCTAACAGTCTTGATGCATCAATTGTGATGGGAAATTTCGTTTTTACACACTTATTTTCGATTTAGACTTGTACTGAGAATTCTGCAAAATTGTATTCTACTTGTTGCATATGCAACAGACAAATCGTTTTTTTAGAGTTATATTTCATATGGGGTAATGAAGAGGGATCTTTAGGAAGGAGCGAGGTCATGGATTTCAATTTTAATTGGGAATATGTATATGCAGGGGCTCCATATATAACAATTAGTGAAACGGGATTAGCTGTTAATTCTCCTGCTTGCGCTATGATTGATAATCCTGAAAGAGTATTGGTAGGGTTTGATGAAGAGAAAATGGCTATCGGAATAAAGGATGTAGGAGACATGGAAAATGCAAAATCATATGTCTTCTTCAGCAGGATGAATAATGGATGGGTTAGAATAGGATGCAAGGATTTTGTGAAGTACTTATCTGAAATTTCTGGGATTAGTTTTTCACCTGCAAAAAGATTTATAGCGAAATTGAACCAGAAAGAGAAGATTTTGTATATTACTATTAAATGTGAGGAGGGAGAGAGCGATAATAAAACTGAATAATTCAAAAGCGCACCAATAACTACCGCAAATAGTTAGAGATGCGCCTTCGCTGTGTGCTATAATGAAGCACCTTTCAAGCAGGTTCATTATAGCACATCCTCAGCGAATTTCAAGAAGAATTTGTTGATGGGTGTTTTTTTGCGCCCAAAAATCAGGCTTTTGATGGCCAAGAAAGGAGCTATAATGAAAATAATTAAATTTGCAGAAGAACTATACCAGGAACTAGTAGATCTTGGTGTCGAGTTTTCAGACGAAGGTTATCCGATAATAACAGAAGATATGTTATTAAAAGAATTACCTGAACAAGTCCTTCCGTTTGGACAGACTTATGCAGCTAAGGACAAGAGTAAGACACTTCTTGTATCATTTTGTAATGACGAAAAAATATACAAGAAACTATTGTCATTGAAGAATGATGTTCCAGAATACAAAAAATATTTAGGATTCGGAGGTTTTGATCTGAGTCCCAGAATCAACTGGGATATCAATTTACAAAGGTTTAATATAGCATTGAATCTGATGGCAGATACGTATTTAGCTCTACATGGGGTGAAATTGATGCCTAATATACGAACAGGGTGTCTTGATACGATGGATGTATTACAATGCTATCCCAAGGGCACCTGGTTCACGGTTGGAGCTCTAGGATGTGCAAGAGGGAGGGTAAAACTAAATACACTGTATTTATGTACAAAACTTCTTTTGTGTAATCCAGATATGCTGGTGTACTATGGGAAACTTAGACCGGAATATGCGACAATATTAAATGATTTTGGGATCAACTATGTAGTATATCCCGACTTTCAGCGTGTTAGTCGCAGAAAGGAGGCAATGCTATGAGTGACGCAAAAGATGATTATTCCAAGGCTGTTGAAACTCAAAAGGATGCGGCAACTCGCGATTCGATAATTGCGGATGTTCTTCAAAGAGGATTTGCAAGAAAAGCAGAGTATGGAGATCAATGGGATACAGTAGATATCAATGAAGTGGTTGGCTTGATTGCGCCTGGAGCGAAACCGATTATTTCGGGCGGAAAAATAATATATTACAGTGCTGACGGGACAAAAGCTGTTGTAGCGGATGTAAGTGGCTATTTACGAGTTGTAGACCTGAGCAGGAAAACCAAAAGACCTCAATATCTTGACCGATATGGAAAAGATGCACACAATGTAAAAGATAAAAACGGTAGGATTAGAGGGAGAACGAAACAGGAATTTCAAAGAGCGACCCATTACATTATTCAAAAAAGAAAGAAATGAGGTAGAAATTATGTTCTTATACTACATCAATGTTCCACTGAACGAAGAGGGAATTAGGGAATTTGAGGCATATGATGAAAAAATGGCTCATGTTAAAACGTATGAGCTATTTGATGAGGATTATGCTCTTCTTCGAAAAAACGGTGGTTTATTTGATCTGTTCGATAAGGAATTGGGTACATTTATAGACTTTTGTGAAGAAGAAAGAATAGAACTTGATCAGTTAGACCACGCCATTTTACTTGTGCAAAAGTATTTGAGAAAATCTCTTGATGAACGAGAATCGAAGGCTTGTGAATTGATACTGGAATCATTGAATACAGCTAAAACGTCGGGAACTTTTTGGGAAATAGATATTATGTTGGAGTGATTCAAATCATGAAAAAATATACATATCAAAAGTTCTTGCTTCAATGCGATTATGATTCTGTTGAACTGAAAGATTTCCCGGTATATTCTGACCCTTTTGACCTTGTTTTAAATGTCGGAAGAGATTATAATCTATTCGATGTTGGGAAGAAGTATGTGCGAAAGATTTCATTAAATGAACTGGATGATGCTATAGATACGATTGAGGACTGGACGGGATTTATAAAGACAGTTGATGAGTATGATGAATTGATCATATACAATGATGTCCCATTCTCCTCAAACATGATCATATCAGCATACAGGACAGCTACATTGAAAGCATATCTTTTTCGGATACAATCCGATTGTAAGAAAGTAAAGGTATACTTTAATGATTTTGATACATATCATAATTCTTAAATAGGTCACTATTTGAGGTAGGAAATCAGGGATAGAATATGAATCATATTCTTGGATATTAATGTAAGGAGAAAAATATGTCATACATCTACATGCCCGTAAAAGTATATGAGGAAGCGGATGCAGTCCTGCATCATGCGGAGGAAATTCAAAAACTGGCGGAAAAAGGCCGCCTTGTTCGTCTGGACCGGATTACTGAAGAAGAGGTCCCTTTGAAATCCCTTCTGGTTACTGGGCGCCACTCCGCAAAGGCCTGCGGCGCTTATGATGACGTGGTGAAGGTTTTGGAGGAACAGGGCATTTCCTTTTCGCTCTTTGATCGGGTAGAGGAGAATCCTTCCGTAGAAACCATCATGGAAGCCAGAGACTTCGGTCTTTCCGAGGGTTGTGATCTGGTGATCGGTATCGGAGGCGGCTCCCCCCTGGATGCGGCCAAAGCCATTTCCCTGATGATGTATCATGAGAAGGAAGGCCGGGAGTATCTGTTTGACAAGAATGCAGACAGTACGGCTTACCCCTTGGTGCTGATCCCCACGACCTGCGGAACCGGCTCTGAGGTGACCGGGATCTCGGTATTGACGGTCAGTGAGCAGGAGACCAAGCAGTCCAGTCCTCACCGGATCTATGCGGATCTGGCGCTGATCGACGGGAAATACCTGGTTTCCGCATCTGACAGAGTGTTATGCAATACCGCAATGGATGCACTGGCCCACATGATGGAGAGTGGTACCTCCCGGAAGAGTACGGATCTTTCCTACGCATACGTGAAGGAAGGCCTCAGATGGTGGAAGAAGGGACTTCCCTGTCTCCTGGCTCTGCCGAACGATGAAAGCCTTGATCAGGAGGTCCGGAGATCCTTGATGATCGCATCCATGTATGCCGGCATTTCCATTGCCCACACGGGAACCACCCTTCCTCACGGCCTCAGTTATTCTCTGACCTACAAGCTTCATATGGAGCACGGCAAGGCAGTGAGCTACTATCTGGCCGGATATTTAAAGCACTGTGATACAGCGAGAGTAAATGAGATGCTGGAGCTTGCCGGCATCAAAGATCTGGATGACCTGCGTCGTATTTATGTCAGCTTATGCAAGCCGGAGGCGGTTCCGGAGGAGAATCTGCTGACCGCCGTAAATGAGCTGGCTGCAAAGCCGGAGAAGCTTCGTGCGGCAGCCATTGATGCAGACCGCGAGATGCTTCTGGATATTGCAAAGGATATGGGTGCGTATCTGAACCGGTAAGCTTTTTAAAGATCGGTAAGAGCATCAGAAAGTAATCCACTTTTTCAGACAAAAAAATAAACGGATCCTCTCAAAAAGAGGATCCGATTTTTTTACCTTTGAATGGAAAATGACATTTCCTCGTTACTTCCACATCTCTTCCAGCTGCTGATGGATGTGATAAATGTCGGAATTCACGACTTCCTTCAGTTCGTCTGCAGTTGCGCCGATCTGCTTGATGTAGGCGTTTTTGTTCTGCTCGGAGATGATGTAACCGCTGAAGGCTCCCATTAAGGGGATCAGGTTTAGGAGGATCTGCTTGGAGAAGCCTTTGACTACATCCGCCATGGTCATGGTGAAGTCAAGCTGGTAGTTGGCGGAGCGGATGCTGGTGGTCTCCGATTCGCTAAAAGGGGTTCCTTCCATGTAGGCGTTCCACTTCTGGTAGAAGCGGATCACCTCATCTGTCTCACGCAGATACAGCTTCTGGATGTCCTGGGTGCAGGCGGAGAAGATCTCCGTGCAATGCTCATTGATCTTCTGATATACCGCATTGTTGCGGTGGTTCATGATGGTGATCTTCTTGCGGGCGTAGGCCTTGCAGGTATCCGAGGAAAGGTCGATCAGGCGGAAGGCCTGGTCACGGATGTGAAGCGGAGTGAAGTCGATGATACGCTGCCACATTCCGAGGCGGATCTTTTCAAGAAGCTCATCACGGCCGAAACGCTTGGTGGAGATGCCTCCGATCAGGCGTTTTTCTTCGCTGCAGACCCGGACAATGTTGCAGGACTTGATCCGGTGATCCTCCATCAGGAGTTTGCGGATGGCTTCCACGGTCTCTTCGGTACCGGCCACGTCACTGTGGGTGAAGACAACGACTACGTTTGAGTTGGCAACCATCAGGCGCTGTAAGAAGGTCAGCTCAAAGTCCTCGATACGTCCGCTGCTTGCATTAATGCAGTAGAGGATGGTATGGAACCAGTCTGCCATGTTGGAGGAATCATGTTTTTTGATCTCGTCGTTGATCAGGGACAGCCATTCCTCCGACTGATCCGGCTCTAAGCCCCAGGTATCGTAAATGTGGGCCTCGAAGGATTCGTCGAGCTCATAGACATGCTCAAAGATGCCCTTCTGCGTGATGGGCCTTCCGGTTCCGGTCTCTTCGAGACGCTGACCGAACAGGTAATTTAAGAGGGCACTTTTTCCCACACCTGATTTTCCGATGATCAGTACATTGGTTACCAGCTTTTCCATAGAGTTCCTCCCTGTTGCGAAGCAGTGAGACACATATTTTTCAGCCCAAGCTCTGCAACAATCGCAACACACTGTGATTACTTTTATAGTATAATACTTTTTCCCGGTCTGAACAATACCCAAGTAGAATTATCACCAAATGGTTCAAAACAGTATTCCTCGGTGTTTTCTTATGCGTGTCTTGACAGAAATGTTTTTATGGAGTACAATGTAGTACAGACAAGGAGGTGGTACTATGGCATTTTCCATTCGTTTAACAGAGGAAGAAAGATTGCTGGCGGAAAGCTATGCTAAGCTGCATTCATATTCTTTGGGTGAAGCTTTTAAGAGGGCTTTATTTGAAAAGATTGAGGAAGAGTATGATATTGCTGTGGGAGAAGAGGCATATCAGGAGTACCTTTCTGACGGAAAGAGCAGCCGTCCGATTGGAGAGTTGTGGAAGGATTGTGATTTATGAAGTACCGGGTAGAAACTACAAAACAATTCGATCGTGAGTTTAAAAAACTGGATCGTTATACTCAGAAAATGATCAAGTCATGGATTGAAAAAAACCTGGTAAATTGTTCCGATCTGAGAGTACATGGGAAAGGACTCACCTCAAATCGCAACGGACAGTGGAGATATCGCATCGGCGATTATCGACTGATCTGTCATATTGAAGATGAACAGTTAGTGATCCTGGCGTTGACTGTCGGACATCGCAGGGATATATACGACTAAACCGGTATTTGCCGACAGAAAAAAGGAGTGCTGCACAGCTTGCCGTGCAACACTCCTTAAGTTTTTTTGTTATGAGAAGAGCGATCGGATCACTCAGCCTTAGGGCCTGCAGCAACCAGAGCCTTGCCGGCTTCGTTGCCTGTGTACTTCACGAAGTTTTTCTGGAATCTGGAAGCCAGATCCTTAGCCTTAGCATCCCACTCAGCAGCATCTGCATAGGTGTCGCGAGGATCAAGGATTGCAGGATCTACGCCCGGAAGAGAGGTGGGAACTTCGAAATCGAAGTAAGGGATCTTCTTGGTAGGTGCGCTTAAGATGTCACCGTTCAGGATCGCATCGATGATACCACGGGTATCCTTGATGGTGATACGCTTGCCTGTTCCGTTCCAACCGGTGTTAACAAGGTAAGCCTTAGCGCCGCTCTTCTGCATCTTCTTAACCAGCTCTTCAGCATACTTTGTAGGATGGAGCTCCAGGAAAGCCTGGCCGAAGCAAGCGGAGAAAGTCGGGGTCGGCTCGGTGATACCACGCTCGGTACCAGCCAGCTTAGCGGTGAAACCACTCAGGAAGTAGTACTGCGTCTGCTCCGGAGTCAGGATGGATACCGGAGGAAGTACACCGAAAGCGTCTGCAGACAGGAAGATAACGTTGTTGGCTGCCGGAGCGGCGGAAACCGGTTTTACGATATTCTCAATATGATTG
>JAGACB010000183.1 GCA_017614345.1 Lachnospiraceae bacterium | reverse complement strand
GTTCGGCGCCAGTTCATTGACGTCAACTGCCACGATCCGATTCCCGCACACTGTACGGATGGCACGGATCAGTTCCGGAAAGCTCACGCCTCCCGCTTCCGGGGTTCCGGTTCCCGGGAAAATGCCCGCATCCAGGCAATCCAGGTCAATGGTGAGGTACACCGGGATCTCCTCCGCTGCCAGATGCTCCGTCAGCTTCTCCAGACCGTCAAAGCCGAAGGGATGCAGATCCGTATGTGCCGCTGCAAACTGAAACTCCTGACGATCGCCGCTGCGGATGCAGAACTGATGGATCCTGGGGAATTCCGTATGATCCTCCATCCATTCATAGCACCGTCTCATGACACAGGCGTGACTGAGCTCAGCCCCGAGATAATCATTTCTCAGGTCACAGTGGGCGTCAAACTGGATCACATGAACATCCGGATACTTCTCCATTACCGCCCGAAAGGCACCGAAGGTCACCAGGTGCTCTCCTCCCAGCATAAAGGGCAGCTTCCCGTCCTTTAAGATGGTCCGGGTCCGTTCTTCAATATCCTTAAGGGCCGCCTCACTGCTTCCGAAGCAAAGCTCAATATCCCCGCTGTCAAAGATCCTGTAATCCGTCAGATCCTTGTCCTGATAGGGGCTGTAGGTCTCAAGCCCGAAGCTTTCATGGCGGATGGCCGAGCTTCCGAAACGGGCTCCCGGCCGGTAGCTTGTAGTCGAATCAAAGGGCGCACCAAAGAGGACAATGGTCGCTTCTTCATATTCCGCATCGCAACCGATAAAGGTTTCTATATTCTTCTCCAGCATGTTTATGGCCTTCCTTTCCGTATACTCTGCCGAATTCGTTCCATACTGATCTTCCGATCATATGGAATCTTCTGCATCTTTTCTCACTTACTCCACTTCCCTCAGCATCTCCTCCAGAAACGCCGGCAGATAGAAGGAGCCCACGTGAAGTCTGGTGGTGTAATACTTGGTCCGCAGATTCAGGTCAAGCCAGGCCTTTGCATCAAAGTCATCAATGGGATGATACTTCTTGCTGGCAAAGCCGAAGAGCCAGTAGCCTGCAGCATAAGTCGGGATATGTGCCTGATAGACACGGCTGATGGGAAATGTACTTGCGATCCGCTTGTGGGACCGCTTCATGGCCTCCGCATCATGGGAGTAGAAGGGGCTTCCCTGCTGGTTCACCATAATGCCGTCTTCCTTCAGGGCATTAAAGCAGTTGCCGTAGAATTCCTTGGTGAACAGACCTTCGGAGGGACCGAAGGGATCCGTGGAATCCACGATGATCAGGTCATATTCTTCTTCATGACGGCGGATGAACTTTAAGGCATTCTCAAAGTAGATGTGCACTCTCCGGTCGTCCATTCTGCAGGCATTGCCCGGCAGATAGGCACGGCAGGCTTCCACAACCACGGGATCCATTTCCACCAGGTCGATCCGCTCCACCCGGTCATAACGGGTCAGCTCCCGCACAACGCCGCCGTCTCCGGCGCCGATGACCAGTACGTCCTTCGCCTCTTTATGAACGGACATGGGCACATGAGTGATCATCTCATCGTAGATGAACTCATCCCGCTCCGTCAACATGACCGAGCCGTCAATGGTCAGCACCCGGCCGAACTCCGGCGTCTCGAAGATATCGATCCGCTGATATTCACTCTCCCGGGAAAATAAATGCCGGTTAAAACGGATGCTGTGCTTTACATCCGGTGTATGAAACTCAGAAAACCACATTTCCATAATATCAATCCTCCGTCATTCCACGATCACATTCAGGCGGCAGATCTCGGGATCCTCGGGACCCGTCATGCTGCAGCCCTTATTCTTGGCATATTCGATATATTGCAGGATCTCCGGAGTGATCATTTCTCCGGGGGCTAAGATGGGGATACCGGGGGGATAGCACATCACAAACTCCGAGCAGACTCTTCCGGAGGTCTCCTCAATGGGAAGGCTCTCCTTCTCCGAGTAAAATGCTTCCTGAGGGCTCATCACTACCTTGGGATCAATGTATTCCTGGGTCATCAGACCGGAGCCGTCCGTATGATAACGGCGCTTGATCTCTGCCAGGGCACTTACCAGACGCTCCAGCTCCTGGGAGCGGTCGCCGATGGACAGATAGGCAAGGATATTTCCCAGGTCTCCGAACTCGATCTGGATGTCGTACTCGTCCCGGAGAAGGTCGTAGACCTCAATGCCTGCACGACCGATATCCAGAGTATGGATACTGAGCTTTGTGGTATCGAAATCGAAAATGGAATCCCCGTTCACCAGCTCCTTGCCGAAGGCGTAATAACCGCCCACCGCATTGATCTCCTCCCGGGCATACTCCGCCATATCCTGAACCTTATGGAACACCTCACGTCCCCGGAGGGCTAAGTTTCTGCGGCTGATATCCAGGCTGGACATCAGGAGGTAACTGCCGGAGGTGGTCTGGGTCAGATTAATGATCTGACGCACGTAGCCTGCGTGCATGGCCGGACCGATCAGCAGAAAGCTGGACTGAGTCAGGCTTCCGCCGCTCTTATGCATGGAAACGGCAGCCATATCCGCACCGGCCTCCATGGCGGAAACCGGAAGACCGTTGCCGAAATACAGGTGGGTTCCATGAGCTTCATCCGCCAGGCAGAGCATGCCGGCTTCGTGAGCCATTTTTACAATGGCACGAAGATCCGAGCAGATGCCGTAGTAGGTGGGATTGTTCACCAGAACGCACTTGGCCTTCGGATGGGCCTTGATGGCCTTCTTCACCTGCTCCCGGCTCATGCCAAGAGAGATTCCCAGACGGCTTTCCACCTCGGGATTCACGTATACGGGCACCGCTCCGCAGAGCACCAGCGCATTGATGACGCTTCTGTGCACGTTTCTCGGGAGAATGATCTCATCTCCCCGTTTGCAGGTTGCCAGAACCATGGTCTGTACACTGCTGGTGGTTCCTCCCACCATGAGAAATGCATGTGCTGCGCCGAAGGCATCTGCCGCCAGGTTCTCTGCTTCCTCGATCACGCTGACCGGGTGACAGAGATTATCCAGGGGCTTCATGCTGTTGACATCCACACCTACGCATTGCTCCCCCAGGAACTTTGTCAGTTCCGGGTTTCCTCTTCCTCTTTTATGACCCGGAACATCAAAGGGAACCACCCTCATCCGGCGAAATGCCTCAAGAGCCTCATAAATGGGAGCTCTTTTCTGATCCAACTGGTACTTTTTCATGAACGTGTCCTATCCTATTCCCCAAATGCTGAAAAATGCAGACTCCGGTCCCTCATTACACTTGCGACCGTTATCTGAAAAACTGTAAAGGAAGGCAGGCCACAATCGTGACTTGCCTTCCGTGAACCGCACTGTCAAAACAGACCCTTCTTGCCGAACAGACCGGATTTCTTTTTCTTCTTGGTTCCCAGTACTCCGTGAGCGATCCCCTTGGCCAGGGCTCTGGCACCTGCTTTTCCGAAGCCGCCTGCTCCTGCCATGGCACCGCCCCGGTCATACTGATGGCTGCGGTGATCGTCCCCCAAAAGGGCGCTGGCAATGGCTGCCGCTGCGGGAGCTGCGCCTACAATGGCGCCTGCCACTGCACCTGCCGTAGCACTTCCGGTCATGGCCTTTACGCCGCCGGAGACTGCCTTGGTGGCCAGTCTGGTACCGAAGCTGGGAGCTCCGTATCCGTAATAGGGAACTGCGTGAGTTACCCGGTTGATCTGTCCTATGGTTCCGATGATGGCTGCCGCCGTCTCAACCATTTCTCCGTTTACCTTGAACATGGAGGCCTTTGCCTTCTTTGCAAAATCCACCTGTCCTTCACGGTTGTATACTGCCATCTGGCAGCCCTTTTCCGCCATGGCACTCGCCAGGGTGACTGCCTGCTCTTCATTCATTCCGAGGGCGATCTTGACGGGAGTCTGTCTCATCAGCTTGTCCGCATCTTCGTCGGAATAGCCCAAAAACTGCTCAAGCATGTTGTTGCAGACCACGCTTTCGCAGGTTCCCTGGTTGACAAGGACCACCTCGTGATCTCCCTGTCCGCTGAAGGCAGTCTCAACAGGTTTATCCGGTGGAGTCACCTGCCCGAGGCAATGAGGACAAAGAGCCGCATGCTCATCGATCTGGCTGCCGCAATATTCACAAATGATCAAACCCATATCTGACACCCCCTTAAATTATTTCTTCCGGAAGCCGAAAAGGCCCCGCTTCTTTTTCTTAGGTTCCGAAAGACCCTTGGAAGATGCTCTGCTTCCGGTCTTTCCGAAGCCGCCCACTGCGCCCATGGCGCCGCCGCGGTCATACTGATGGCTGCGGGGTTCTTCCTTTCCGCCGAAAAGCGAGCCCACCAGCACCAAAGCCGCCAGTCCGATCCCGAGAAGAATGCCTCTCTTCTGATCCTCCTTGTCCGCTTTGGCCAGCTCCGCATCGCTTCCGCCGGAGGCCAAAAGACGTGAATCTCTGTCAAAGTCTCCCGCATTATAAAAGGTATAAGTGGAAAAATCCGTTACTCTGTTGGCCGGACACAGGGATGCTACCACTGCAGCCGCCTCTTCACTCATGGATCCGTCGGAACGGAAATAGACCTGACCGGGATTCTTCTCCTGCCGAACTACCTGCAGGCCTTCCTTCTCCACGATATCATGCTCCGCAGAGCGGTTTAAGATATCGGTCACATCCTGATCGTTTCCGAAATAGATGGCTGTTTGGCAGCCCTTTTCCGCAAAGATCCCTGCAACGGTCACCGCCTGTGTACGGTTCAGGCCCGCTGCCACCCTTACGGGAATGGCAAAAAGCAGTCGGTTGGCCTCCCGCTCGTTATAGCCCAGCACCTTCTGAAGCAGGCTCTTGCACATCTCCATGCCGCAGCCGGCACGATTGACCAGGATCACCTCATTGATCCCGGAAGCAGCTGCCGGGATCTCGGGAGGTTCCGGGATCTCGACCTGACCTAAGCAATACGGACAGAACGCAAGGTCCTCTTTGATCCGATTGCCGCAGTATGCACAAGTGATCATTGGCATTTCCCCCTCAAAAAATCTTATCGCTCCTCAAAGGGTACATAATCTCTGTGATGTCCCACATACTTGTATGCAGGGCGGATGATCTTTCCGTCGTTGATGATCTCCTCCAGTCTGTGTGCGCTCCATCCGGAGATCCGGGAGATCGCAAAGATGGGGGTAAACAGTTCCTGAGGGATCCCCAGCATGTCATATACAAATCCGCTGTAGAAATCGACGTTTACACAGATGGGCTTGAAGAGCTTGCGCTTCTCGGTAAGAAGACGCTTTGCGATGTCCTCCACTCTGGTGTAGAACTCGAACTCCTCGAGACGGTTCTTCTCGATGGCCAGCTCTCTGGCATACTTCTTCAGAACCACCGCTCTGGGGTCGGACTCGGTATAAACCGCATGGCCCACACCGTAGAGAAGACCCTTCTGATCGAATACCTCCTTGTCGAGGATCCGCTTTAAGTAGTTTTCGATCTCCGTTGTATCGCTCCAGTTGGTGACATTTGCCTCGATATCCTGGAACATCTGTGTTACCTTCAGGTTGGCGCCGCCGTGACGATATCCCTTCAGGGAAGCAATGGCAGCCGTGAAGGCGGAATAGGTATCCGTTCCGGAGGAGGTTACCACATGAGTGGTAAATGTGGAGTTGTTTCCGCCGCCGTGATCCGCATGCAGTACCAGGCATGCATCAAGCACTCTTGCCTCCAAGGGAGTGAACTCTCCGGTAGGACGCAGGATGTACAGGAGATTCTCCGCAGTGGAGTACTCCGGACGGGGATTCTGGATAAAGAGCATCTGATCCTCTACAAAGTGCAGATAGGACCAGTAAGCATATACCGAGATCAGGGGCATCTTTGCAATGATGTTCATGGACTGCAGGAGCACGTTCTCCGCAGAGATATCCTCTGCCTTGGGATCGTAAGAGTACAGATTTACGATACTCTTCTGCAGTGCGTTCATGATGTTATTGCTGGATGCTTTCATGATAACGTCGCGGACAAAACGGTTCGGAAGCTCCTGGAACACCGTCATGACCTTGATGAAATCCTCGAGCTGCTTCTGATCGGGAAGTGATCCGAACAGAAGAAGGTATGTCACCTCTTCAAATGCATAGCGGCGATTCTCATTACCGCTTAACAGATCCACCACATTATAACCCTGGAAATACAGTTCTCCGGGGATGGGAACCTCTCTGCCGTTCTCCTTACGAAACGCCACAACATCCGAGATCTCCGTCAGACCGGTAAGGACACCCTTTCCGTTTGAGTCTCTGAGACCTCTTTTTACATCATATTCCACATAGAGATTCTGATCGATCTTTCCGGAATTCATACATTCGGAAAATAATCTGTCGAAATCCGGTCTCAGATCGCCGAGATCCATCATACTTGAGTCAGCCATACCAACAACTCCTTTGCCTTCCAATCATAGATCCCTGCTCTGCATAATTATGCGCAGAACAGTGATTATATCCATATTAATTGTTCCTAACAAAAAGTCAAGCAAAACTTGCGAAAGATTTCCTTACGGAAACTTAACTTAGTTGCAGATCGAAGATCTGCAACAATCGGTGATAACGCTCTGCGTTATCGCCGGTTTGACTGCTTGCAGTCAAACAACTTCCTTTTAATTGCAGATCTCACCTACTTCTTTCTCCGGTAAGCCGGCTTCGAGGCATTCGACTTCTTCGGCTTTCCGGAATTCCGGTACTTCTTCTTTCTGTTGCTGTTCCGCTCACCTACCACCGGCTCCGGCTTCGGATGGGCCTTCTGATACAGAAGCACGATCACCCAGATGATCAGGGTCACCAGCTCTAAAAGCCAGAACCACCAGGCTCCCACAGGCATGGGGGTCATTTCCGCCTCAGCCCGGATGTGGGCCATGAGAGTCGCTGCCGGAAGGATGAACTGTGCAAGGGCAATGCCGTACTGGGGCTGCATGAACAGGAAATGCTTATCTGCTTCCTCCGGATAGCGCATCACATCGTACATTTTATAAGCAAAGATCAGATCATACAGAAGGCAGCCCAGGTAAATGAGGAGCAGCACTCCGTATCCCAATGGTTTCTCATTGACTTCGTATTCGCCGGTATTCAAAAAGAGGATCTTAAAGATGGTCACGCTCTGATTGCCCAGGTAGTAGACCATTTCCCCTGCCCGGAACAGCACGGCAAAGAGAAAGGTAAACTGAAAAACGGTCTTCGCCTGCTTCGGCAGCTTGTCCCCTTTTAAGGTCAGCAAAAAAGCGCCGGCGATGCTGAGCACCAGCAGGATCACATACAGAGGCTTATTGATCAGATCCTCCGTCATGAAAATGATGAGAGAGAGCAGCTCCATCAGCACAAAAAAGCCCTCACACACCAATATTGTTATCTTAAATCCCTTCGATCCCATAGCCGGCCTCTTTTATATCTTTCTTTTTCTGTATTATCGCCGATCGTTGCAGACCGCAGATCTGCAACTGCACTTCTCCGCTGTACTTTTCACAGCTGGTCTATATTTTATTACACCATAGCTTTTCTGTCAATCAAACGAAAGAGCCGGTGCTTGACACACCGGCTCTCATATTTGGAAAATATTTATGTTTCATATCATTGATCTGTAACTATCGGTGATCTCATTCAATGATCGAAGGATGACATCATTACTTTGTCTTCTTGCTCTTTAAGGACTTTACCTTCTTTTCGATCACTGCCAGCTGATCGTCAGACAGCTGATAGTAGTCAAGCAGGAAGGTGATGAATGCGGTGGTGTCTCCGCCGAACCAGAGGTTTACGCGATCATCGATCATGGAGTTGCGGTAATCTGCTTCGCTCACCAGGATGTGATAGAAGAAATAACGGCCCTTTCTGGTGGAGTTCAGATATCCCTTCCGGATCAGACGGGTCAGGAAGGTGGATACGGTATTGGGATTCCATACCCGGTTGTATTCTTCTGCCAGTGATACTACGATCTCCGACAGTACCATCTGATGATCACTGTGATCCCAGATACATTTCATGACAAGCAGTTCGCACTCTGATAATCTTTCCATTTGATTGTCTCCTTTTTCATATTTTCTCTATGTGTTTTCTGTATTGCTGATCTGGAAAACACCGGTCTTAAGCCCTTTTTAAGGCCTTTCGCACCTTGTTTCTGTAGCAACTGTCCGTAGTCTCCTACAATACAGTCATTATATATCAATTTTTGAACTTTAGCAATTACTTTTTGTCATTTTTTTCAGATATTTCCTTTATGTAACCGGATTAATGAAAGTTGCAGACATTTTCCCGAAGGAAAAAAACATCTACCCTCACGGTTGTTTTTGTGATATAGTGAACTCAGTGTACTTTCAGGTGTTTCGGATCACTCCGGAATACCGGCCAAAAACTATCTTGAGGAGGTATTAATGATGAAGAAGTACATTGCGGAATTTATTGGTACCATGACTCTTGTGGTACTGGGATGCGGAACTGCCATGCTGGTCGGCTGCAGCTCCGAAAACGGCGGGGGCTATATCCTGACCGCTCTGGCTTTCGGTCTTACCATCGTAGCCATGGCTTATTCCATCGGTAACATCTCCGGTTGCCATATCAACCCGGCCGTATCGCTGGGCGTATTGCTCACCGGAGGAATGACAGTAAACGACTTCATCTTCTATGTGATCGCACAGATCCTCGGCTCCGTTGCCGGCTCCGGTATCCTGGCAGCCATCTGGGCCTTGGGCGGAATAGAAGACAAGACCGGCGGCTTCGGTTCCAACGGTCTCGGCGGCGTAGGGGGCAATGTGATCGCAGGTATCCTGGTGGAGATCGTCCTGACCTACATCTTTGTAACCGCCATTTTGGGAGTTACCTCTGCAAAGCAGAAGCACGGTTCCTTCGCAGGCCTTGTGATCGGTCTTACCCTGGTAGTAGTTCACATCCTCGGTATCGGCCTCACCGGCACCTCTGTGAATCCCGCAAGAAGCATCGGCCCTGCTATCGCAGCAGCCATCACCTATCACAACACGGATCCCATTGTCAGCCTGGCAGTCTTCATTGTTGGACCGTTGATCGGCGCAGCTCTTGCAGCTGTTGTTTACAAGGCACTTGAGAAGGAAGAGGACGCTCCGGTATCCACAGGAAAGTCTTCCAAGGGCTCCAAGAAGTGATGAATCCGGCATCATAAAAAAGCAGATCGGATTTCCCGATTCAGTCGAAACAGAATAAAAAATCAAAAGTGGTTTTCCTGCGGATCGATCCGCAGTGAAAACCACTTTTTTGTTGCAGGTCGTCAGACCTGCAACTATCGCCGATCATGCAAGGCATAATCGGCGCAATCCGTTTCCGTAGCGTAGCGGTGGAAACTATTCCTCATTTCACTGCTCCGCCATTTTACACAGTGCTTCAAAGATCCGCTCCATGGCAAGAGTCCCCGACAGGTGTCCGGAATGCTCCACCGTCTCCAGATCCAGAAGCCTGTTATTACTTTTCTCCACCAGTTCCTCTGCCGTCTTTACGGAAGCCACTACGTCGGAAGTTCCGTCCAGGATGTGATAGGGCACCTTCACCCGGGCCAGAGCCTCACTGAGATCCAGCTCAAAGATCTCCTTCCAAAGGGAAATGTCCCTGCTGTAGCTGTTGGACACAGTTGCCTTCAGAGCCTTCATGGAATAATCCGGACTTGTGGCCAGCCCAATGACAAAGGGCATGATGGGGGTCTTGGGGCCTGTTTTGTCCCGGTAAGCGTTGGTGTACTTTGTGAGGCTCGAGGAAACCAGCTGAAGATCCTTCATGGTGAAGTTATCTTTATTTACGCCCCGGAGATGCTCCAGCTTCTTTGCAGGAAGCCCCGATGCCGCCAGAGTCTCCATCACCTCATCACAGAAAAAGAGGTTCTTGATGATCTGTCCCCAGGCCACCACTCCGTCCACAAGGTGCGGATCCCTCTCTGTCAGCTTAGCACTCAGAATGCTTCCCCAGGACATGGAAAAGAGGTAGATCTTATTGCCCGGAAAACGGGACTTCATGGCCTTCACCAGATCCTCTGTCATGGTCACAAAGGAATCGATGGTAAAGCTTTCATCCAGCTCATGCTCATTAATACCACACCCCAGTTGATCCCAGCAGACCAGAAGGAACCGGTCCGTAAATTCGGGAAACATTCCCCTGGCTCCCACGGAAAACGGAAGGGGAGATCCCGGACCGCCGTGCAGAGTGATGAGTACCGGCAGATCCCGACATTTTCCTTCGATCAGAACCTTCTGATCAAAGCCGCCCAGGGAAAGAGTTACCACCTCAGACACTTCATTTCCCGCAATGATATCTTTTCTTTTTCTCTTGGTTGTCTGATCCTTCATTCTTCCGTTCCTCCAAGCAGGCAAATGATGGTGGTGGCCAAGGTCCGAAGAAGAGGCCTCGGCTCCGCATGATACTCATCCTTATGACCATAACAGGCTGTAAGGATACAGTTTTTCTCGATGCCTGCAAAAGACGCCCCCACAAAACCGTCCAGTTCCTCCGGGCTCACCTTCGGAACGCAGCCCTGAGCTACTGCACATTCATACATCATAGGCAGAGCCACACGTGCCAGATACTCCATATTACCCCGACCCTTCAGGCCTCCCATGATATGCTCCGCCCGCTCCGGCTCATTGATGGTAAGCACCGTAAGATCAAAATTGATCTTCTGGATATCCATCAGGTGCTCCTCCATGAAATCAGCCAGGATCTCCACGCTGAGCCTGAGCACCTCCTGCCAGCTGCGACCGGCAGTATCATTCATCAGCTCCGAAAACCTCTGAGCCAGAGGATACTTTCCCCTCATATCCATGACCATATCGCACAGGATCTCATCCAGGTCGTTGTAGAACCGGTAGATCCCGCCACGGGAAAGCCCCGCTTCATCGATCACATCGATCATGGTCACCATCTCCACCGGCTTCCTGAGGCACACCCTGTAGGCTGCATCCACAATGGCCTGCTTCTTGTTAGCGATATATTCATCCGTTACCTTGGGCATTTTCAGATCCTCCTGCAAAATAAAAATGAATCCTGTTTCATTTATATCACAGAGAAATTTGTGTGTCAATATAAAAATGAATGTTGTTTCATTTTTTTACCTTTTCCTTCACTTCGACGCCAGAGAGCATATACCAATCCGCCTGCCGATGAAAAGTTCGCTCACGGAATTTTCCGGTTTTTTTGAAGATTTAAAAATCGCCTGTATGGAAACAATCCATACAGACGATCTTAAATTCATGCTTTGCATCATGCGGTCAATGTACCAGTGCACCGCCCCACTCAACTACGGTAAAGCCTTCACGCTCTACAGGCTCCAGAACCTGCTCGCTGACCGTTTCCTTTGCAGTCTTCGCTTCAGCGGGGGTAAGCTCTTCCATGGTCATCATGACACGGATCACGGTGTCGGGAGCAGGGGAGATCTCAAGGCTCTGGTTTGCTTCGATCTCTTCTGCGGTCTCAAAACGGATAAAATGATAATCACCCTGCTGAAGAGTG
>JAGACB010000182.1 GCA_017614345.1 Lachnospiraceae bacterium | reverse complement strand
GTTGAACGGAAAACGCACCATGGTCTTTATCCCGGATGCCAGAGACCGTTTTGTTCTGGAGGACCCTGTGGCTTTCTGGGCCCTGGTATTTAAGTACCTGCCGGATTCCATGAAGAAGGGGTTTAAGGCGTGATCATTTTTCTGATCACAGAGAACTGATATTTGGAGTTGACGATATGATCTTGATCATTACAGGCGCATCCCACACCGGCAAGACCTACCTTGCTCAGAGAATGCTGGAAAAATATAAATACCCTTACCTTTCCATTGACCATCTGAAAATGGGTCTGATCCGCAGCGGTTACACTGACCTGACACCCATGGATGACGATAAGCTCACTGACTATCTGTGGCCGGTTGTACGTGAGATGATCAAGACTGCCATTGAAAACGAGCAGAACATGATCGTGGAAGGTTGTTATATTCCGTTTGATTGGAGACAGAGCTTTGAGGAAGAGTATCTGGAGAAGATCAGGTTTGTATGTTTGGCTTTGACTGAGCAGTATATAGATGCTCATTTTTCGGATATTCGCGATCATGCTTCGGTGGTTGAAAACAGAATGGAGGAAACCGATCTTTCCGCAGATTGGATCAAAAGTGATAATCGGATGTATCTGGAAGGTTTTCAGAAAGCCGGAGAGCGGGTAGTGGTGATTGATGAGGATTATGAAAAGCGCATCAGTCAATTGATTTCTGAGTTATAGAAGTAATTAAATGATGCAAGGAGGAGTGGGAAAGATGATAAGGTATGAAAAACTGACGGAAAAGTATCTGGATACTTTTATTCAGATCCGCATCAAGCAGCTTCGCGAAGAAGGTGCAACAGAAGATATTGATCTGGTTCCTGCATTACAGGATTACTATAATAGACATATGTCAGACGGCACGTTTGTGTCCTGGCTGGCACTTGAAGGTGATAAGATCGTGGGTACCAGCGGAATGTCCTTTGTGGAGAAGCCTCCTTACTTTGGCTGTCCCAGCGGAAGACTGGGGCTTCTTTCCAGCATGTTCACGGATCCGGAGTATCGCCGGATGGGCATTGCAAAGGAGTTATTGTCCCGAGTTGTTGAAGAAGCACGTGCCTACGGTTGTGGAGCAGTTCAGATCACTGCTTCCGATATGGGCGTACTTCTCTACACTGCGTTCGGATTCAAGAAGAACGGAAATTTCATGCAATATAAACTGTAAGCAATGAGATTGCAATCATAAAGTGATACATTTGGCTTTGGATCGTTATGACAACAAAGCTTTTGATCAGATTATTTTGAAAGAAGGAAAATGATATGGAGATTAAAGACAGCAGAATAGACGGCGGGAAAGCTTTTGACTGGGGCAGAACGTCGAAGGAATATGCAAAGTTCAGGGATGTTTATCCTGAGATGTTTTATCAGAAAATCGTGGATCGTGGCCTGTGTATTAATGGTCAGAAGGTTCTGGATCTCGGAACAGGAACAGGCGTGGTTCCGAGAAATATGTACCGGTTTGGTGCAGAGTGGACCGGAACAGACATTTCTCCGGAGCAGATCGAACAGGCAAAGCTTCTGGCAGCGGACGGCAATATGAAGATCGATTTTCGGGCGGTTTCCACGGAAGAACTGGATTTCCCGGATGGCAGTTTTGATGTGATCACAGCCTGCCAGTGTTTCTGGTATTTTGACCATGAAAAGGTGATGCCGAAGCTGGCAAGACTCCTAAAGGAAAACGGAAAGCTGGTGATCCTCTATATGGCCTGGCTTCCTGAGGAGGATCCTATCGCCGGCCCCAGTGAGGCTATGATCCTGAAGTACAATCCCACCTGGTCCGGCTGCGGTGAGAAACGGCATCCCATCTGGGTTCCTGACTGCGCTTTCGACTCCTTCGAGATGGTGGAGCATGAGGAATATGATGTGAACGTGCCTTTTACCAGAGAGACCTGGCATGGCCGTATGAGAGCCAGCCGCGGTGTGGGAGCGTCCTTAAGTCCCGAGAAGCTTGCAAGCTGGGATGCAGAGCACAGAGCACTTCTGGAGGAGATCGCTCCGGAGACATTTACCGTTCTGCATTATGGGGCTATTACGGTGCTGAAGAAGAAATGATCATCATTCGTTAATGCCGATTCATTGATCTGTATAACAGAATGAGAATAGGAGAAAACCCATGGAAAAGAAAGATATCATTTTTCAGAACGACAAAAACTGGCCTTACGCAGTCATGGCCGATATCTGGGGCAAGACCCTTAAGATCCAGATCATGATCGAGGGCTTTACCGTTGCAGACGATGAGCTTGAAAGCATGCTTCGCGTGATCGAGAAGCGCCTTGCTTTTCTGAATTCTGCCAGATCGCTGGTAGAGCAGACACTGATCGAGGAAGATGCCGTTTCCATGGCAAATGACTGGGCCGAATCCGCTGAGCCTTCGGATGAAGACGATGTTTACATCATGGAGGACGGCACCAAAGTCCGCTTACCTATGACCGAGGAATACTTCTTAAGCACCATCCTCATTGATGAGGTTGCGATCGAATTCACAGATTCCCTTGAGGATGTTGAAACAACCTTCTACGTGATCTGCAATCCGGACTTCTTTGCCGGCCATGCCTTCGAGATGACTCTGGATGCAGAGAATGAGATCGACGGGTGTTTGTTCTGTGGGTGAGTTACAGCCTTCTAAAGCGTTAATACCATATTCGATTACAATTTTCTTGACTAATCACATTAGGAATGTTATTATAAAGAAAAAATGTTATCGAGGTACGGAACGCATGAATGATTACAAGAGATTATTTGGTGTAGATTTCCTTGTTAAAGAAATAAATGCGAAAGACCTTCCGGTATATATATCTGCCAGAAGGTCTTTCTTTGTATTGTCTTTTTCCGGCCTTGAGTTTCTGTTAGTTAAAGTGGCGGAGAAAGAGAAGTTCGGAGTTGTTGCTTTTGAAAAGCAGGCGAAGCTTCTTTCAGAGAATTACAATATGCCTGTTGCATTTGGTTTTCAGAACATCAGCAGAGCGCAGAGAGACAGCATGATCGAGAGGAATGTTCCTTTTATTTCGGATTCCGGACAGCTGTATCTGCCGTTTCTCGGAATGGCATTGATGGATCGTTTTGTCCAGCCGAAGAAGATCAATAAAGAGAAAATGATGCCGCTTACTCAGGCATTGTTCCTATATCTTCTTTATCATAGCCAGGGCAATCCAATTTTGAAAAAAGATGCAGCAGATGCGATCGGTGTAACGAGAACCTCTATCACCAGGGCCAGTGAGCAGTTGTCTGCTATGGGGCTTATTTCCCAGGAAATGCACGGAAAAGAATGTCGTATGGTTCCGAATGGAAAAGGAATGATGTTGTTTGACAAGGCAAAGCCTTATCTGATCAATCCGATCCAAAAGACTATTTCAACGGCTGCGGAGAATGGCCAGGCTGTATATCCATTTTCCGGGGAATCGGCACTGGCAAGGAAGACTATGTTGAATGATCCCACAACACCTGTGAGAGCGGTTTATAAGGCTGATGTAGATCTGATCAGTTTGGGCGAAGTGGATACCAGATGGAATCCGGATGCTGATGTAGTTCTGCTTGAGTTATGGAAATATGATCCGCGTTTGTTTGAGAAGAATGGTGTTGTGGATCCGGTTTCTCTTGCCATGTGTCTGGAAGACAATTTGGATGAGAGAATCGAAGGTGCTTTGGAGGAGTATTTGAAGGGATATCAGTGGTGAAAATATTTCTTTGAAATGAGATAAAAATCTTTCAAAAAAATCGTTGACATTTCTCTGCCTCTGTGCTATTCTATCTTTCGTGCTCAAGACGAGATTTGGTTAGCACAGTGATACGCGGGAGTGCTGGAATTGGCAGACAGGCATGACTAAGGATCATGTATCCGTAGGATGTGAGGGTTCAAGTCCCTTCTCCCGCACGAAATAATCGCAAGTCTTACCGAAGACTTGCGATTTTTTTTATATAATAATGTTGATAGGAATGATGCCGGAACGGAGATTACGAAATAAACGTTTCGGATTACATAAAGTTGTCGGTTCATAACCGGTGACTTATTCTTACAGGAGGATGTGCTTAGTCACACATTGTTTTTATGTCCAAGTTTTTAATCGATTTTGAAAATGTCAGATCTGAGGGCCTTCGCGGAGTTGAGAACCTGACGGAAGAGGACCAGGTCTGGATCTTCTACAGCAAGAATGCTGATTCCATTACGTTTGAGGTTTACGACCTGATCGGAAAGAGTAAGGCCAAGATCCACAAGTACAAGATTGCCCGCGGCGGCAAGAATTCCCTGGATTTCCAGCTTTCTTCCTTCGTAGGCTACATGCTGAACGAGGATTGGACCGAGTCTTATTACATTGTCAGCAAGGACAATGGTTATCGCTATGTCCTTGATTTCTGGCGTCTGACCTATGAGCGTCAGGGTGTTCGCCTTTACGAGGTGGCATCCATTCAGGATGCGTTAAGACCTGCGAACTCCCGCAAGGAAAAGCAGCTGATGGAGCCCATCTATGATGAGTCTGATCTTGATGAGGAAGTGATCTCCGAGTCAAATGAGATCTTAAGCGGTAATCTGGTTTCCTATGCTGAGCCTGAGGAAGTTCCGGTAGTTTCCGAGGTGGCTTCTGCAGTTGAAGAGAAGGAAAACGGCAATAAGTCCAGAAAGAACGGCAGAAATCGTAAGCATGGCAGAAATCATTCTGATGAGAAGCAGGCAAATGAATCTGCAAAGGTAACAACTGAGACAGAATCCACTGAGTCTGCTCAGGAGGAAGTGATCGTTGAGATCCGGGCTGTTCCTCAGACTGCAGCTTCTGCAGATGATTCAAAAGCTGTTGCAGAAAAGAGTGTTGAAGAAACTGTAAAAGAGGCTGTTGAAGTCACAGAAGAGAAGCCTGCTGAAAAGAAATCCCGTAAGAACAGCAAGGATAAGAGCAGAAAAGATAAAAAGAAGAGTACTGCAGAAGCAGTAGTTGAAACTGCTGAAACTGCGGAATCTACCGAAACTGCTGAGGCTTCTGTTGAAGCTGTTGCAGATTCTGAGTCTGAGTCTGCTGCATCTGATATCACAGAAGCAACCATCATCGGCGGAGCAGATGCACCTACCGCCATTGTCATTCCGGCAAAGAAGTCCGGTCGTGGCAGAAAGTCCAAGGCAAGTAAGGCAGCTGAGAATGCAACTGCAACTGAAGAAGCAGCCGCTGAAGCTCCTAAGGCAACAGAGGCAGAGGCAACATCTGATGCAGAGAAAGCAGAAGTATCCGCTGAAGAAGCTCAGTCTTCCGACAAGCCTGCTGACAGAAAGAAAAAGAAGAGCGGCAAGAAAGACAAGAAGGCGGCTGAATCCAAAGAGAAGGATGCTGATCAGAAAGCAGTTGATCAGAAAGAATCTGATAAGACAGAACCTTCCAAGGAAAGTGAAGCAGGCAATAAGGATAGTAAAAACGGTAATAAAGACAGCAAGTCCGGAAGTAAGGACAGCAAGCCCGCAACATCTGCCAAGAAGGGCAACGGCAATCAGGAGCCGGTGGTTCCCCGTCTGGCTAAGGGTGAGGTTCGCTCCAAGCTGAACGGTCTCCTGACTAAGGCAACCCTTCCGGAGGGTGTGGATCTTTCCACCTGTGTTAAGAAGTCTGCGGAGTTCGTGATCGAGTCCGATGGAAAGAAGGCTTTTTATGACCGTGTGATCGGTCTCTGGGGCCAGAAAGTGGGTATGGAGATCTACAAGGTTCTGAAGTCGGAATACCCCGGTCTGAGAAAGATCATCGTTCAGGCAACGGAAGAAAAAAAGAACTGAAAAAAGTTTCAAAAACAAATTGACAAATCAAAATGCCTGTGGTAATATAGCACTCGTGTTGAAAACCAAGTGTTTTCCACAGGTAATATGCAGATGTGGCGGAATTGGCATACGCGCATGATTCAGGTTCATGTCCACTTTACGTGGGTTCGGGTTCAAGTCCCGTCATCTGCACGAATTGCACCTCGCAAAATTGTTCATTACAGTTTTGCGAGGTATTTTTTTATCGTAAGAACGGATGGCTTGGTTGAAGGAAATTCGGCAGATCAGAACCGATCGGAAACCGGGATAGATTGCATGGAAGGAAGGTATATTATGATCCAGGACATTTTCCCTCATAAATTTATCAATCATTACGATCCTTCACGGAAGGCGGAGGAGGGCAGTATCATCCTTTGCTTTTCGGGGCGGAAGGTGCTTATTTCCGCAGAATGTTTTCCTCTTTTGTCGGATCTTTCGAACGTAGACCCTGAGAAGCTGATCTATCTCTTTTCCGTTGATCAGGACAAGAATTATTTTCTCTGCACCGAGGAGCCGGAAGAACTTCCGGAGGGATTTGCCTTTGAGGACGTGAAGAGTCTCAGGGATAAGGACTGGCAGCATCGCTACAGGTTGTTTGTGGCCTATACCGGGCTTCAGCTGGCGGAGTGGTATCGCAGTAACCGTTTCTGTGGAAAATGCGGTTCTCTGACCCATCCGGATGATACGGAGCGGGCGATCCGCTGTGATTCCTGCGGACGTGTGATCTATCCCCGGATCGTGCCTGCTGTGATCGTGGGCGTTCTTAAAGGGGACAAGATGCTGGTGACCAAGTATGCGAGAGGCTATGCCCATTATGCATTGGTTGCAGGCTTTACCGAGATCGGTGAGACCCTTGAGGAGACGGTTGCCAGAGAAGTTCTGGAAGAGACCGGCCTCACCGTAAAGAACATTCGCTACTATAAATCTCAGCCCTGGGGCATTGTAGATGACCTTCTGGCAGGTTTCTTCTGCGAAGCTGTGGACGATGAGATCAAGATGGATGATACCGAGCTCGCGGTAGCCAAATGGGTCAGCCGTGAGGAAATGGTTCCTCAGCCGCAAAATGACAGTCTGACCTCGGAGATGATGAGGATGTTTCAGGAAGGTAAGGTTTCGGCAAAGATTTTGTCGGAGCAGACGGTATGGCCTTCCATCGGTGATTCGGACAATGATAGGAATGGTTCTGATGAGTCATCCGGTTCTGCAATCACTCGTGAGCCCTTCGATGCTTCCTACATGTGGCAGGTTGTGAATCAGACCCGTGAGAGCTTCAAGGCCAGCGATGATGCAAGGGATGCGGGTCTGACATTTCCCGAGAATGTGGAGCGGATGACGAATATCGCTTACGGACCGGATGATAAGTGGCAGCTTTTGGATTTATATTGGCCGAAATACTGCGAAGAGTCGCCTCTTCCGGTGATCATCAGTGTTCACGGCGGCGGATGGGTTTACGGAACCAAGGAGACCTATCAATACTATTGCACCGATCTGGCGAAGCGTGGCTTTGCGGTAGTGAACTTTACCTACCGTCTGGCGCCGGAGTTTCAGTATCCTTCCTCTCTGGAGGATGTGAATCTTGTCTGTGAATGGGTACGGAAGAATGCTGAGAGTTTCGGGCTTGATCCACAAAATATCTTCGGTGTGGGAGATTCTGCCGGAGCACATCTGCTTGCCCTTCATGCCGGTTTTTGTACCAATGAGACGTTTGCCGAAACATTCCCTTTCGTTAAGCCGGAAGGATTTTCCTGGAAGGGAATCGGGCTCAACTGCGGTGTTTACCGCATCAAGATCGACCGAAACGATCCCGGACGTGCCTTCGGGATGATGCAGGCGCTGATGCCGAATCACGGAACCGATGAGGAACTGGAGATGATCAATGCCGAGAAGGCAGTGACGGAACATTTTCCTCCCGTATTTCTGATGACCGCGGACGGAGATTTCCTGCAGCAGGATGCTTTGGACTTTGCGGCGGCCTTAATGAAGAAGAGTGTACCGTTTTCCTTAAATTTCTATCATGGAACAAAGGGAAAGCTGGGCCATGTATTTCATTGTGATCAGCGGCTCCCTGAGGCAGAGCTTTGCAATGATCAGGAATGTGCCTTTTTTATGGAGCAGATGGACCACGAGAAGATACAATAAGATATACAATAAAAAAATGCAATATGAGAAACAGTAATAAACGATAAGAAAAACAATAAGAGAAAACGTAAGAAAAAGCGCGTTGGTCCAGTGATCAGCGCGCTTTCTTTATGAGTTTGTTGTAGGTGTACAGGAACAGGATGAACTGTGCACTTAGTGTAACGGTCCATGAGATCGGATAGGTGATATAGATCATGGTGGTAGTGTGGAAGGCCGGAATCCTGAACAGTGTCAGAAGCCAGATGATCCGAAGTCCGCAAGCACCCACCAGGGAAATGATGGTCGGAAGCACGGATCTTCCGAGGCCTCGAAGGCACCCTACGGTCACATCCATCATTCCGCAAAGGAAGTAGCTGCATCCGATGATCATGAGACGGACCTGCCCTGCCTCGATGGAAACGGGGTTATCCGTATAGAAGGAAAGCAGGGAGGGACTGAGCAGATACATGCCGTTTCCCAGAAGAAAGCCTGCCAGGAATACATAGAGCTGACCGACGGCAACAATCTTTTTGATCCGGTCATAACGCCCGGCTCCTAAGTTTTGTCCTGTAAAGGAGAGTGCTGCGTGATAAAAGCAGTTCATTCCCACATAGGCAAAGCCTTCAATATTCTGGGCGGCGGTATTTCCGGTCACCACCAGGGTATCGAAGGAATTGACCGACGACTGAATGACCACATTCGACAGTGAGAACACAACGCCCTGAAGTCCTGCGGGAATACCCACGGAGATGATCTTTCCGAGGATGTTTTTATCGAACCGGAGCTTTCGGATCGAAAGGTGCATATCGGAGCGTTCAAGCATCAGCGTTACCAGAACTGCGCCTCCGCTGATCACCTGGGAAATGACAGTCGCGTAACCGACGCCGTCGACTCCCATATGAAAGACCAGAACGAACAAGAGGTTTAAGCCTAAGTTGATGGCACCGGAGACACCCAGATAAACCAGCGGCCGAAGGGTATCACCAATGGAGCGGAGAAGGGCGCTTCCGAAGTTGTAGATCATCATGGGGATCATCCCGAGGAAATAGATCCTCAGGTAAATGACGGCCAGAGGAAGAACTTCTTCCGGCGTGGACATCCAGATCAGGATTTGTTTGGCACCGATCTCTCCGATGATGGTAAGCACCAGTCCGCTGAAGGCGGCCAGAAGGATCGAGGTATGTACTGTTTTGGAAAGCCGTTCGTGATCTCCTGCACCGTAGTAGTGGGAGGCAAGGACATTTACCCCGACGGACAGTCCCATGAACAGATTGGTCATCAGGTTGATCATGGATCCGTTGGAACCGACGGCGGCTATGGCCGCTTCTCCGCAAGCTCTTCCCACAACGATCAGGTCAGCTGCGTTGAACAGCAACTGAAGCACATTTGACAGCATGAGCGGAAGAGCAAACAACAACATTTTCCCGGCTATGGAACCGGAACACAGATCCATTTCCACCAGTGATTTTCTTTTGGGTACTTTTTCATCTGCCATGGGTTTGTTCCTCCTTTCTTGCTGTGTTGATAGTATGAGTGCTTATTATAATCTTTTTTTGCGGGAATGCAAGCGTTAAATTATTATCAATGATGAATCAACAAAAAATGACTATCTTAAGCTTTAAAAGGGAAAAAAGAAGGTATCACCTTTTTATGTAGTATGATACAATCAAATATATTAACTGATAGTTTCAGGTGACCTATTAACTGATAAAGGTGAAAATATGAGTATTTTTACAGACCAGTGCGGATATTTTCCGAATGCAGAAAAAAGAGTCAGGATCACAGAAGACTGCAAGGAGTTTTACCTTGTGGCGGAGGATGGACGGGAGTGTTTCCGGGGACCTGCAGTGTTCAAGGGTTTGGATGCTGAGTCCGGGGACAATGTTTGGATCGGCGATTTTTCGTCTTTTAAAGAGGGCGGGATTTATCGGATCGGAACGGATCAGGATGCTGACAGCCTTTCTTACCCCTTCGTGATCTCCGAGGCAGTTTATGACGATGCGCTGAAGAAGCTTCTAAAGGCCTTTTATTTCCTTCGTTGCGGAACGGAGCTTTCGGATCCCTGGGCGGAGGGCTTTACCCATAAGGCCTGCCATCTGACTCCGGCCATGGATTGGTTCGATCATTCCTATTCAAAGGATGTAAGGGGCGGCTGGCATGATGCGGGAGACTACGGACGATATGTAACGGCCGGAGCCTGTGCGGTTGCACACCTGTTGTATGCCTATCAGCTGTATCCCGAGGTTTTCAATGATCTGAAGCCCGGGATTCCCGAGGATGAGGGACAGCTTCCCTCCATTCTGGCAGAGTGTGCAGTGGAGCTTCGCTGGCTTCTGAAGATGCAGAGAGAGGACGGAGCGGTTTGGCACAAGGTGACCACGGCTCATCACGCACCCTTTGTGATGCCGGAGGAGGATCAGGCGGATCTGTTCCTGTTTGCTCCCTCCACCATGGCTACGGCCGATGCGGCTGCGGTCTGGGCTCTTGCCTACCGGATCTACAAGCCCTTTGATCCTGCCTTTGCGGCTGAGATGCTGGATGCAGCCATGAACAGCTACGAGTTTTTGAACAGGCATCCGGAGATGATCGGCTTCAACAATCCTCCCGGAAACGGAACCGGCGGTTACGGAGAGTTTTCCGACCGGGACAACCGCTACTGGGCTGCAGCAGAGCTTTACTGCACCACCGGTGAGGAGTGGTTCCGTCAGGATTTCATAAGGATCTACAAGGACGGCACTTTGTTTGAAGAGCATCCCCTGATGAAGAAGTGGGGCATTCCCCCTCAGTCCCGGGCCAAGCGCCTGACGGAGCTGGGCTACGGAGCAGTTGCCGGGTTCGGATCATTTTCCTATCTGATGAATGATAAGCCGGCCATGCCTGTAGAAGAAGGGGAGACCCTGAACCGTGATCCGGAGGTGCTGAAGGAACTTACGGAAGCCTTCCGGGAAGCGGCGGAAGATCTGGTTACCCGGGCAAATGAAAGCGGCTACGGCATAGGTATGAAGGAAGGCGATTACTGCTGGGGCAGCAACATGGTCCTCATGAAGCAGGGAATGCTTCTGGCTATGGCGGAGGCTGTGACAGCTCAATGCAGTAAGGAGACTTCACATGATGCAGAAGGTCAGCAGTCTGCTTCAGAGGATTACTTCCCCATCATCACCCACTACGCCAATTACCTTTTCGGTGAGAATGCCTTGGGCATTTCCTATGTCAGCGGTGTGGGAGAAAACTGCATTTGCCATCCTCATCTGAGACCGGCGGAGGCAGACGGCATCGAGGAATGTATCCCGGGAATGGTCAGCGGCGGACCCAACAAGCGTCCCTGCGAGAATGACCGGAATTATGTTTCCTTTGATGCGGAGCAGACGCCGCCCATGAAGTGTTTTGAGGATCTGGTGGAGTGCTTTTCCTTAAACGAGATCACGATCTACTGGAATTCGCCGGCGGTGTTTGTGCTGGCGGCCCTGATGGATCATTATAAAAGATAACACTGAATGAGAAGTTGATCATTCAGTATGTACGGTAGTTATCACCGAATGAAATGAGAAGCGTTCGGTGTATCATATAAGAATAATTTAATGGAGGGTTATCATGGATAATTTCAATTTTTACAGTCCTACGGAGTTTGTGTTCGGTCGGGGCAGAGAGAACGAGACAGGCAAATACGTTGTGAAGTTCGGCGGAAGCAAGGTGCTGCTTCATTTCGGCGGAAGCTCTGCTCAGAAGAGCGGTCTGCTCGGTAGAGTGGAGGAGTCCTTTAAGGCTGCAGGCGTTTCCTATGTAAAGCTGGGCGGTGTAATGCCGAACCCCAGAGATACGCTTGTTTACGAGGGTATCAAGCTCTGCAAGGAGGAAAATGTTGATTTCATCGTTGCAGTAGGCGGCGGTTCCGTTATTGACAGTGCCAAGGCCATTGCGGCAGGCGTCTGCTACGAAGGTGACTTCTGGGATTTCTACTGCGGTAAGGCTCGGATCCAGGCGGCTCTTCCGGTTGCGACCGTTCTGACCATTGCGGCTGCAGGCTCCGAGGGTTCCGGTGATTCCGTGATCACCAAGGTAGAAGGCGGCTTAAAGAGAGGCGCAGGCTCTGATTTCCTTCGCCCCAGATTCTCCATCATGAATCCGGAGCTCACCTGCACACTGCCTGCTTATCAGACTGCCTGCGGTGCAACGGACATCATGGCTCATGTATTTGAGCGTTACTTTACAAACACCACCGAGGTGGAGATCACAGACCGTCTTTGCGAAGCGGTTCTTATGACCATGGTGAAGGAAACTCCCAGAGTCATTGCAGATCCCGATAATTATGAGGCCCGGGCAAATATCATGTGGGCCGGAACCGTGGCTCACAACGGTATTGTAGGTGTAGGCCGCAGCCAGGACTGGAACAGCCACGGCTTAGAGCATGAGCTTTCCGCTCTGTATGACTGTGCTCACGGCGCAGGCCTTGCAGTGATCATGCCTTCCTGGATGGAATATGTTTACAAGCACAATCCCATGAGATTTGCCCAGATGGCCACCAGAGTCTTCGGCTGCCCCATGAACTTCGAGAATCCCGAGGAAACCGCAAGAAAGGGTATCAACGAATTCCGGAAGTTCTTGGTATCCATCGGAATGCCCATCAACTTTGAACAGCTGGGTGCAAAGGAAGAGGATATCCCGAAGCTGGTTGACACCTTCGGCATCGGCGACGGCAAGACCGGTGGCTTCATGAGCCTCGGCAAGGATGATGTTACTGCAATTTACAAGATCGCTGTAAATGCGTCTGTCAAGCTTAATCCTTGATCACAGCATTAACCGATCTCAGATCCATCTGTAATGTATTGAACCATCATATTGTCAATTACCATCAGTTGAATCTTTCTCAGGAAAAATGCCGTCATGATAAATCCGTGACGGCATTTTTTCGTTCTTTACATTCCGGGTGGTTTATTGTAAAATATCTTGTTGTATTATGTTCAGATGAAAGCTTTCGGCACCGGAAAATGCCGAAAATATATGGCGGATCGGGGCCCAGGAAACAGTCCCGAAGGTCTGCTTAGAATAGGAGTAAAGAGATGAGTAAGCCCATTGTGGCCATAGTCGGAAGACCGAATGTGGGAAAATCAACCTTGTTCAATGTCCTTGCGGGAAGCAGGATCTCCATCGTCAAGGATCAGCCGGGTGTGACCAGAGACCGTATCTATGCGGAGTGTACCTGGCTTGATAGAACATTTACCATGATCGATACCTGCGGTATTGAGATGAACAGCACGGATACTCTGTGGTCCGGAATGCGGGAGCAGGCCGAGATCGCCATGGATCCCGCGGATGTGATCATTTTCGTTGTGGATGTCCGTCAGGGTCTGACCGATGATGATGACAAGGTATGTCAGCTGCTCAGGCGTTCCAAGAAGCCTGTGCTGCTTTGCGTCAATAAGGTAGATGATTTCAATAAGCTCATGCCGGATGTCTATGAGTTCTACAGCTTAGGACTCGGTGATCCGATCCCGGTATCGGCAGCCTCAAGACTGGGTCTTGGTGACCTGTTGGATCAGGTCATCGCATTTTTCCCGGAGAAGGAAGAAGAGGAAGAAGAGGACGACCGCCCGAAGGTGGCCATCATCGGAAAGCCGAATGTTGGTAAGAGTTCCATTATCAACCGGATCCTGGGAGAGAACCGTCTGCTGGTGTCTGATATCGCAGGTACCACCCGTGATGCCATTGATACCAATGTGGAGCATAACGGCAGAGAGTATATTTTCATTGATACCGCCGGACTTCGCCGGAAGAATAAGATCCATGAGGAGATCGAGCGTTATTCCATCATCCGTGCCGTTACTGCAGTAGAGCGTGCGGACGTGGTGGTTGTGGTCATTAATGCCGAGGAAGGCGTAACGGAGCAGGATGCGAAGATCGCCGGAATTGCTCACGAGCGTGGCAAGGGCGTGATCATTGCCGTAAACAAGTGGGATGCCATTGAGAAAAATGACAAGACCGTTTACGAGTACACGGACAAGATCCGTCAGATCCTTTCCTTCATGCCCTATGCGGAGATCCAGTTCATTTCCGCCAAGACCGGACAGCGAATTGACAAGCTCTTTGATCTCATTGACGTGGTCATCGAGAATCAGACCCTCCGGATCCAGACCGGTGTCCTGAATCAGATCATGACGGAAGCCACTGCCATGATGCAGCCCCCTTCCGATAAGGGAAAGCGCTTAAAGCTCTATTACATTACCCAGGTTGGAGTAAAGCCCCCTACCTTCGTGATCTTCGTAAACAACAAGGAGCTCATGCATTTCTCCTATACCCGGTATATCGAAAACAAGATCCGGGAAGCCTTCGGATTCAAGGGAACGGCGCTGAAGTTCCTGATCCGGGAACGTTCGGAAAAGGAGCAGAGAACTTCTCTGTAAGTTGCTCCGGGCAAATGAATTCAAACAAAATATCAAAGTTTCAGAGGCATAACAGTAATGAAAGAATTGATTACGGTAGCAGTTCTTCTGCTCATCGGCTACGCTTTCGGCCTGATCCAGACCGGTTACTTCTTAAGTAAGATTAAGGGTGTCGATATCAAGCATCAGGGAAGCGGCAACAGCGGTGCCACCAATTCGCTTCGTGTCATGGGAAAGAAAGCCGGGATCATTGTCCTGGTGGGAGACCTTCTGAAGGCCTACATTCCCTGCATGGCCATCCGTTTTATCTACGGCGAGCCGGGGCTCGGCCTGCAACCGGAAATGATGTACGCATATCTTGCAGCCATCGGCTTCGGTGTGGTTTTGGGCCACAATTTCCCCTTCTTCATGGGCTTTAAGGGCGGTAAGGGCGTTGCGTCCACCACCGGTCTTGCCATGGCTATGGACTGGCGGATCCTTCTGGTGGGCTTTATCCTGTTTGTTGTGATCGTGGCTGCAACCCGCTACGTATCCTTAGGTTCCACGGTAGGTGTGGCAACCCTGACCATCATGATGAGCATTTTCTGTGCACTGGGCCAGTACGGCCTGTGCCCCATTGGCAGTTATATTTTCTATGGGATCGGTATCCTGCTGTTCCTGCTCTGCGCAGTCAGACATCACGCCAACTACAAACGGCTCTTGAACGGAACCGAGAATAAGCTGGGAGCCAAGAAGAAGGAAGCAGAAGCAGAGTCTTCGGAATCTGCAAAGTAATATCAACCCTGACAGCATTAAGTTGATCGACAGAATAAAACAGTAACGAAAAACTGAGTGTAAAAAAAAGGAGAACAATCACATGGCAAGAATAGGAATCATCGGTTCGGGAACCTGGGGAACGGCCTTAGCGCTGCTCCTGACAGACAACGGTCATCAGCTGACCGTCTGGTCCAAGCTTCCGGAGGAGATCGAATACTTCAAAGAGCATCATGAAAATGAAAAACTTCCCGGAGTAGTTCTGCCGGATTCGGTTGTGTTCACCACCGACCTGGAGGAAGCAGTAAAGGATCAGGATCTGCTGGTTCTGGCAACTCCCTCTGTATTCTCCAGAGCAACCGCAAAAGCCATGAAACCATTTGTCAAGGAAGGACAGATCATTACCAGCGTATCCAAGGGTATTGAGGAGTCCAGCCTGAAGACTCTTTCCGAGCAGATCGAAGAGGAGCTTCCTCAGGCTGTTGTTACCGTTCTTTCCGGACCTTCCCATGCGGAAGAGGTAGGTAAGCGGATCCCCACCAGTGTGGTTGTGGGTGCCAGAAGCGAAGGAGTTGCGAAGAAGGTGCAGGACATCTTTATGTCCCCCGTCTTCCGTGTATATATCAGCCCGGATATGACCGGCATTGAGCTGGGTGCAGCCCTGAAAAATGTCATTGCCCTTGCTGCAGGTATTGCAGACGGCATCGGCTACGGTGATAACACCAAGGCTGCCCTGATCACCAGAGGAATGGCTGAAATCGTGCGTCTCGGCATTCAGATGGGCGGAAGCCCTCATACCTTCTATGGTCTGTCCGGTATGGGCGACCTCATTGTTACCTGTGCATCTCTTCACAGCCGTAACCGCCGTGCAGGTATCCTCATCGGCCAGGGTTACACCATGGAAGAGGCCATGAATACCGTAAACCAGATCGTTGAGGGTGTTTACAGTGCTAAGGCTGCCCTGGGTCTGGCGGAAAAATACAATGTCAGCATGCCTATCGTTGAGTGTGTGAACGAGGTGCTCTTTAACGGCCTTGATCCCAAGTCTGCAGTTGGTGTTCTGATGATGCGTGATAAGGTTGCGGAGAATACCCTGGTTCCCTGGGAGGAATAAAACATGTCTGATACGAAAGTAATGAAGGATCTGGAGCAGGCCTTCGAAGCCATCCGTTCCAAGATCCCCTTTACCCCTAAGGTAGGTGTGATCCTGGGTTCCGGTCTGGGCCTGTTGGCTGATCGCCTGAATATAGAGGCAAAGATCCCCTACAGTGAGATCCCGGGCTTTCCGGTTTCCACCGTCAGCGGTCATGCGGGACAGTTCCTGTTTGCTCATACCGAAGGCGGAACCCCTGTGGTCCTGATGCAGGGAAGAGTTCACTACTACGAAGGCTACAATATGCAGCAGGTGGTAATGCCTCTTCGCCTCATGAAAATGATGGGCATTGAGACGGTGTACTTAAGCAATGCAGCCGGCGGAGCCAACCGCTCCTTTGTGCCGGGTGACCTGATGATCATCACGGATCACATTGCATCCTTTGTGCCTTCGCCTTTAAACGGCCCCAACTCCGAGGAACTGGGCGTTCGATTCCCGGATATGACGGCAGTTTATGACCAGCACCTTCGGAAGGTAGCCAAAGAGCTTGCCGAGGAAATGAATGTAAACCTGAAGGAAGGTGTGTACATCCAGCTTCCCGGACCTCAGTACGAGACTCCCGCGGAGATCCGTATGGTCATGGCCCTCGGTGCCGATGCAGTGGGTATGAGCACCGCCTGTGAAGCCATTGCCGCAAGACACATGGGACTTCGGGTCTTCGGGATCTCCCTGATCACTAACTTAGCCAGCGGTCTCGGTAACGGAACCTTGTCTCATGAAGAGGTGAAGGAATGTGCAGACCGGGCCGGTGAGGTATTCTCCAGGCTGATCCTGGGGATGCTTGAGCGGGATGAATAAAGACTTGGAAATAAAGACTTGGTATTAGATAAAGAAGGATCCTGCCTTTTGTTAAAATGACAGGATCGTCTTAACGTATTATATAACTCAGAGGAAAAAATATGATTTCAGCAACTGCCTGTCCGGCTTTGACGGATCTGGTAAATCGTTACGGCACCATGCCCTTTGCTGTGCTCGGAGCCGTTTTCGCCATTATTATCGTCTGTATCGTGACCATTGTGGTCAGCAACCGCTCCGCAAAGGAGAAGAAGCGGTATCGCATCAAAAACAGCTGGGGCCAGATCCCCAAGCGTGTTTATGAGGAAAATGAGCTTCTTTCCATTTCCAGCTTCTATAAGAAGCAGAAGTCAAATGCGCCCGAAGGGGCAGAGCCCTTCTTTGTGGATGACATTACCTGGAACGACCTGGATATGGATCGTATTTATGCAACCGTAAATGCGACCCAGACCTCTGCCGGTGATGAGATCCTTTATTACATGCTCCGCAGACCCTGCTACGACAAGGCAGAGCTGGAAAAGCGGGAGAGAATGATCAAGTACTTTTCCGAGCATCCGGAGGAGAGACTGGAACTCCAGCAGTATCTTGCCGGTGTGGGCCGCACCAAGAACTATTCCCTGACGGATTACATTGATGCGTTCCTGACCCTTCACAGAGAGTCCCTCCTGGTTCACATTGTTCCCCAGATGCTGCTTTGTGTAGGTATCGGAGCTTTGTTTGTAAACGTGGCAACCGGTGTTCTGATGATCATCGGAATCCTGTTCTACAACATTATCAGTTACTACAAGAAGAAGGGCGAGATCGAGCCCTACTTTGTCTGCATTTCCTATATCGTAAACATGGTCATTTCTTCCGAAGGCCTGTTAAAGCGCCTCAGTAACGTTCCGGAATTCTCCGAGGAGATGGAGGAACTGAAGAAGCTGACTGCGAGATTAAAGAACTTAAAGAGCGGTTCCGCCCTGATCGGTCACGGCGCCCGTGTTTCAGACGGTCCCGGGGAAATGATGCTGGACTATGTACGTCTTTTCACCCACATTGACCTGATCCAGTTCAACGTTACTCTTGCAAGAGTACAGGCCAACACCCGTGAGATCATGGAAATGCTGGAGATCTGCGGAAAGATCGATGCCCTCATTGCAGTGGCATCCTTCCGGGATCTGATGCCCTACTGGTGCAGCCCCGAATTCAAGGAAGCATCCGAGGCACCTTCCATTGATTCCGATGATATGTATCATCCTCTGATCAAGGAGCCTGTTGCCAACTCCTTCCATGACAACCGCCCTGTGATCCTTACCGGTTCCAATGCATCCGGTAAGTCGACCTTCTTAAAGACCATGGCCATCAACGTGATCCTGGCTCAGAGTATCAACACGGTTACGGCTCACAGCTATAAAGCATCCTTCTTCAGAACCTATTCCTCCATGGCCCTTCGTGATGACCTGGAGAGCGAAGAGAGCTACTACATGGTGGAGATCCGGTCTCTGAAGCGGATCATGACGGCTGCCTTTGCAAAGGCCGAAGATCAGTCGAAGGAACTTCCTGCAGGCTATGATGCTCCGGTTCTCTGCTTCGTGGATGAGGTGCTCCGCGGTACCAACACCGTTGAGCGAATTGCGGCATCTGCCCAGATCCTTCAGTCCCTGGCGGACTCCGGTGTCATGTGCTTTGCGGCTACTCACGATATCGAGCTGACACATCTTCTCGAAGAAAAATTTGCCAATTACCATTTCCGTGAGGAGATCTCCGGAGATGATGTTGTGTTTAATTACATCCTCTATACCGGCCGGTCCGAGACCAGAAATGCCATCCGTCTTCTGGACATGATGGGTTACGATCCTTCCGTGACCAGAGCTGCAGACCGTATGGCGGCAAGATTCGTCAAGGACGGCGTATGGAGTATGGACGACACTAAGGCTTGAATACCCCTGTGCCTTGAAAGCACAAAGGAGAGTTATATACCATGAAACAAGTGATCATCTTCTCGGACGGTTCGTCCCTGGGCAATCCCGGTCCGGGCGGTTACGGAACCATTCTCCGGTATCAGGATCCTTCGGGGCAGGTGCATGAGATGGAGCTTTCCGCCGGTTACCGGATGACCACCAACAACCGTATGGAGCTTTTGGGAGCCATTTCGGGACTGGAAGCCCTGAATTATCCCTGCAAGGTGGACCTGTATTCCGATTCCCAGTACGTGATCAAAGCCTTCACGGAGCACTGGGTGGACGGCTGGCTGAAGAGTGACTTCAAGCACGGAACGGTCAAGAACATTGACCTGTGGAAGCGGCTTCTGGAAGCCAAGAAGCCCCATCAGGTGACATTTCACTGGGTGAAGGGCCATGCGGGCCACGCGGAAAATGAACGTTGTGATGCATTAGCCAAGAAAGCCGCAACGGCACTGATCCTTTTGGACGATACCGGATTTGATCCGAGTAACGCCTGACATAGGATTTTCGGTTGAAATTGCACAGTCTTTGTGCTAACATAGATGGAATTGAATTACACCGATTGTTACGGGCTCTGTCCCATAACGGAAAGGAGGGCAGGATATGTCTATCATTATGTTGACTGCGGTGTTTGCTGAATTTGCGAAAGAACTGATCATCGCGATCTTTATGGCGGTGGTGATAGTCGCGGGTGTGATCGGCGGGATCGCCCTCAGAAAATTATTGAACAAACGCAAAGGGAGTGTAGAACAAAGTGAATAAGTACTATGGTGTAAACGAATTAAGAGAAATGTATCTGAAGTTCTTTGAGGAGAAGGGACATCTTCGTATGAAGAGCTTTTCCCTGGTTCCTCATAATGATAACAGTCTGCTGATCATCAACTCCGGTATGGCGCCCTTAAAACCTTACTTTACCGGACAGGAGATCCCTCCGAGACGCAGAGTGACAACCTGCCAGAAGTGTATCCGTACACCCGATATCGATAACATCGGTAAGACTGCAAGACACGGTACCTTCTTTGAGATGCTGGGTAACTTCTCCTTCGGTGATTACTTCAAGCATGAAGCTATTGCATGGAGCTGGGAGTTCCTGACCGAGGTAGTAGGTCTGGAGGCAGACCGTCTCTATCCTTCCGTTTATGTGGACGATGATGAGGCATTCGAGATCTGGAACAAAGAGATCGGTATCCCTGCTGAGCGTATCTACCGTTTCGGCAAGGAGGATAACTTCTGGGAGCACGGCAGCGGTCCCTGCGGTCCCTGTTCCGAGATCTATTACGACCGTGGCGAGAAGTACGGAACCGGCCCTGAGGACGTTATGGGCGGCGAAGGCGATCGTTTCATGGAAGTATGGAACAATGTATTTTCCCAGTTTAATAATGACGGCCACGGCAACTACACCGAGCTGATCCAGAAGAATATCGATACCGGTATGGGCTTAGAGCGACTTGCTGTTGCTGTTCAGGACGTTGATTCCCTGTTCGATGTTGATACCATCCGTGCACTTCGCGACCATGTATGCCGCCTGGCAGGCAAGGAATATCACAAGGATTATCAGAACGATGTATCCATCCGTATCATCACCGACCATATCCGCAGTGCTACATTCATGATCTCCGACGGTATCATGCCCTCCAACGAAGGAAGAGGCTATGTACTTCGTCGTCTGATCCGCCGTGCTGCAAGAAACGGCCGTCTTCTCGGCATCAACGGCATGTTCTTAGCTGAGCTTTCCTCCTCTGTGATCGAAGGCAGCAAGGGCGGCTATCCTGAGCTGGAAGAGAAGAAGGACTTCATTTTCAAGGTACTCAATCAGGAAGAGACTCAGTTCAACAAGACCATTGACCAGGGTCTCGGGATCATTGCCAAGCTGGAGCAGGATATGGCTGCTACCGGAAGCACACAGCTTTCCGGCGCTGATGCCTTCAAGCTCTATGATACTTACGGCTTCCCTCTTGATCTGACCCGCGAGATCCTTGCGGAGAAGAATATCACCATTGATGAGGAAGGCTTTACCGCAGCCATGAAGGAGCAGAAGGACGCTGCTAGAAAGGCAAGAAAGGGCACCAGCCTTCTCGGCCGTGAAGCAACCGTCTATGATGAGATGCCTACGGACATCACCAGCGAATTCGACGGCTATGACAAGCTCAGTCTGGAAAATAAGATCTCCATTCTGACCGTTGACGGAGAAGAGGGCGAGGATGCTCAGGTAGCAGATGCCATCTCCGAGGGTCAGAGCGGATCCATCATTGTTACCGTAACACCTTTTTATGCTACCATGGGTGGCCAGATCGGTGACCGCGGTGTGATCACAGGACCTGACGGTGAGTTTACCGTAACCACCACAGAGAAGGTTACCGGCGGACGCATTGCCCACATCGGTAAAGTGACCCGCGGTATGCTGAAGACCGGAGATACAGTTACTCTTAAGGTTGATGAAGCTAATCGTAAGGAGACCTGCAAGAACCACTCCGCAACCCACCTTCTTCAGAAGGCTCTTCGTATGGTTCTCGGCTCACATGTTGAGCAGAAGGGTTCCTACAATGACGAACATCGTCTTCGTTTCGACTTCTCCCATTTCCAGGCTATGACAGCTGAGGAACTGGCTAAGGTAGAAGACATTGTCAATGAAAAGATCGCAGAAGGCATTGCCGTTAAGACAGATGTCATGACTCTTGAGGAAGCAAAGAAGACCGGCGCCATGGCTCTCTTCGGTGAGAAGTACGGCGAGAAGGTCCGCGTGGTTTCCATGAGTGATTTCTCCGTAGAGTTCTGCGGCGGTACTCACGTATCCAATACTCAGGAGATCCGTGCATTCAAGATCGTTTCCGAGACCGGTGTTGCTGCCGGTGTCAGAAGAATCGAAGCACTGACTGACAGCCGTGTATTTGCTCACTATGATGAGCAGGTTCGCCTCCTTGAGGAAGCAGCAGCTGCAGCCAAGACCACTCCTGCAAATCTGTCCGAGCGTATCAGCCATCTCCTTGCTGAGATCAAAGCCCTTCAGAGTGAAAATGAATCCCTGAAGAGCCATGCAGCTAAGGATGCTCTGGGCGATGTTATGGACCGCGTTCAGGAGATCAGTGGTGTGAAGTTCCTTGCAGCATCCGTTCCAGGAGTTGACATGAACGGCCTCCGTGATCTGGGCGACAGCCTGAAGGAGAAGCTGGGAGAAGGTGTGATCCTTCTTGCATCTGCAGAAGCAGAGGGCGGTAAGGTTTCCTTAGTTGCCATGGCAACAGAGGAGGCTCAGAAGAAGGGCGCATCTGCCGGTAACCTGATCAAGGCCATTGCACCTATTGTAGGCGGTGGCGGTGGCGGTCGTCCCAACATGGCTCAGGCAGGCGGAAAGAATCCTGCAGGCATTGACGAAGCACTTGCCAAGGCTGCAGAGGTTCTGAAAGAGCAGATCAAGTAATATTGTGGGGTTTTTATGTTTTGTAATAAATGTGGTAAACAGCTTCCGGATGATTCGCAGTTCTGTACCTTCTGCGGAAACAATCTGATGGCCGGGAACAACAGTGTAATGTCTTATACAGACGGTTCCGTTGACAGCTTTAATCAGGCCCGCCCGGTTTTAAGTACGGAAAATGATCGTCGCTCCTCCATTGAAGAGCTGGAGCGTTCCATCAAGTACTTCCATCAGAACCTGGCACTGTATGATGAATATGATATGCTGAATCTGAGAGAGATTCCCAAGATGGTAAAGAAGACACGGTTTAAATACGCCGGTATCTTTATTATCATGGCCCTCTGGTTCCTCCTTTCATGTTTTGTTTTATGCACCTTCGGCATCACCGGAGTTGCGCAGGTGGGAATTGCTCATCAGCAATCTATTGCTCCCAAGTTGACACTGATCCTGTTGGTGGTGGTGTTACTCGGTTCCATTGCTGCAACGGTTCTTTATATCGTTCTGATGCTTCAGGCCAACAAGGCTGCCAAAGTGCAGCTCCAGGTGTTGGAGCAGAAAGCGGATAACATTGCCGAGGAACTTGCCGCTTACTACAGAGCCTACGGCTATTGTGTAGTCGGTATCGAGTATTCGAATCCCCGGATCCTGAAGAGACTCTATGACATGATCTGTGCAGGCCGTGCCGATACTCCCAAGGAAGCCATTAACACGCTGATCCAGGATAAACACAACGCCATTATGCGTTATCACGCAGAACAGACATCCAGAAACACCAAGAGTGCTGCAATTGCCGCATGGTTCATCGCTGCAGAGTTGCTACTGTAAAAAAATTAATACCTACCCTTGCTGTATCAGATGCAAGGGTAGGTATTTGTTATTCAGAAGAAGTATATTGATCAATGATAAAGCTCGGGCTTCTTGATCCGTAAAAGCCCGGGCTTGTGTTTTGAAATATGAAGATTATGATAGGTCAGGTTCCCGGGAAATGACCTGATTTCTGCCGTTATTCTTTCCATAATAGAGAAGATCATCAGCGTGATCCACCCACTGGTCAATGGGCTCATTTTCCCTCTTGGATGCGAGCCCCACAGTCACGGTGATATGAAGCGTATTACCTTCAAACTCAAATGGAGTACTTTCGACCAGCTTCCGCAACTTTTCAAAGGCTTCTGCCTCTTCCTCAAGGGATTTGTCCGACAGGATCAGGAATTCCTCACCGCCCCAACGGGAAACGGTGCATTCCGGACGCTGCTCGGAGATG
>JAGACB010000181.1 GCA_017614345.1 Lachnospiraceae bacterium | reverse complement strand
TTGATCCGCTCCTCGAACTCGCCGCGGTACTTGGTTCCTGCCACCATTCCGGACAGATCCAGGGTTACCACACGCTTATTCTGAATGGTCTCGGGGATATTTCCCTCGGAGATCCGGATGGCCAGACCTTCTGCAATGGCGGTCTTACCGACACCGGGCTCACCGATGAGACAGGGATTGTTCTTGGTCCTTCTGCTGAGGATCTGGATCACCCGGCCGATCTCATCGCTGCGGCCCACCACAGGGTCCAGCTTACCTTCGGCCGCCAGTCTTGTAAGATCCCGGCTGAACTGATCCAGGGTGGGAGTTTTGGACTCCTTATCCCCTTTGTTGCGATGTCTTCTGCCGCCGGCCATGATGCCGTCCAGGAAATCTCCCTGCTGGGGATACTCTTCCTCCTGCTGCTCGGCAATGGGCTCCTGCCCCATCATCATGTATAATTCCAGATAGAGCTTACGCAGATTGACCTTCAGGGTCGCTAAGATCCGGTAAGCCACGCTGTCAGGCATCTTCAGGATGGCAAGAAGCACATGCTCTGTTCCCACCAGGGAAGAATTGAGCTGTCCCGCCTCCATCACGCTGCGCTTTAAGACAGCCAGGGCCCGGGGAGTATAACCGCCGGTCTCTGCCGTATTTACGTTGGTATTCGGGCTCATCATCTTGCTGACCATCTCGGAGATCGTCTCAAGTTCCACCCCGTGCTTCTTCAGGGCAAGGGCGGCAATGTTATGACCTTCCGCCAGAAGCCCCATCAGGATGTGTTCGGAACCGATGAGGCCCTGCCCGTAGGAAGCCGCAAACCGCTTGCCTAACTCTAAGCACTCCTGTGTTTTCTTGGAAAACTGATTCATATTGTTTACTCCTTGTCTGTTGCAGGTCTCAAGACCTGCAACAATCGGTGATTAAGCTTGCTTAATCACCGCATCCCGTTTGGTTCGCCTGCGAACCAAACTATTCCTCTTTGTCTGTTGCAGGTCTGAAGGCCTGCAAAAAGTCACAGATCCCGGATCTGCAACGATCGGTGATAAGCTTGTTTTTGCCCGATCACCGTTTTTTGCTTGTTCATTCGGAACCGGCAATGAGCTCCGGCAGATTCTTCCGGACATATTCGGCCCGCAGGGTCTCAATGGTACTGTCATCTGCATCCGCTCCGGCTCTGAGCCTCATGTGATGAGGCAGACAGGTGATCATCATCTCGTAGATCCGGTTCGGATTCTCGAGAGCGATCTCTCCTTCAAAGGCAGCCGTTCTGAGGACGGACAAATAGTCCACCGCCGTTTCAAGGCTCAGCTTCCGGGCATACTTTAAGATCCCGTAGGTCTTGTAGGCCCTATCCCGGTCCTCGTCGCCGTGAAGCTCATGGTTCTGCTGTCTGAGGCTCCGCTCCTGTGCTATGAGCTGGGAGCTGATCTTGGTGATCTTCTCCAGGGTCTCCTGCTCCGTCTGTCCCAAAGTCGTCTGATTATAGACCACAAAAAGACTTCCGCAGCTTTCCTCTTCAAAACCGATGGCACCCTTCACCGACAGACCGAAGCGGCCCATCTGGCTCACCAGTCCCTGAAACTTCCGATGGCTGGAAAGATAGGGCAGATGCAGGATCATGTAGGCCTTCAGCGCCGTTCCCACATTGGTGGGAAAGCTGGTCAGATATCCGTAACGCTCATCAAAGGCGTAGTCGTATTTTTCATTCAGAAAATCATCCAGCTTATCTGCCATGGACCAGGCAGCATTCAGGTTATTGCCCGGAGCAGTGACCTGAAATCTCAGATGATCGTAGCCGTTTAGGATAATGCTGATGGAATCATCATCGGAGACCAAAAGGCTCACAGGGCGCTCCGAATTCGCCAGAGACTTGTTGATGATGGACCGCTCTGCCCAGGTCATCCGCTCCGTATCCGTCATCTTATCCAGATGGCAGGTCCTGTATTTATGATTTGTGATGGTAGTCAGTCCCGCAAGAGATCCTTCGATCTCCTTGCCCAGCTGATCCGCTTCCTCTTTGGAAAGCGTACAGGGGAACTTTCTTCCGTCAATGTTTCTGGAAAGACGGACCCGTGAAGCAACCACGACATCCTGGTCCTTTCCTTCTATGCGATACCATTTTTCCATATTCATTCCTTCCCCGAGCGCTTTTTCAGATCGCGGATCAGATCCCTGTACTTCGCCGCAGCCTCGTAATCCTCTTCCCGAAGGGCCTCCTTCAGCCTGGATTCATAGATCTCCAGACTCTCCTGTGCTCCTTCCTCCTCGCTCTTTGCGGGATCCGGATCATTGCCGAAAAGCTCCCGGTAAAGCTGCTTCTGGATCTCTTCCACCGAAGGCTCTCCGCCTTCTGCGCTCTTTGCGGTCTGAACGGACTTACGGGAAGGATCGTGAACGTATTTCGGCTTCTTTCCGGTGTGCACCTCATGGCCCTGAAGCTCCCGGATATTATTGCCGATCAGGACGGAAAAGGTGCTGTAGCAGTCCGGACAGCCGAACATACTGTTCTGCACAAAGTCATAATATCTGGTGTGGCAGGTGGGACATACGATCTTGGAAAAGGGTCCCTCCTCCGTGGCTTCATCCTCCTGCTCCGGTTCGGCCACCATTCCGCCGAAGAGAGCGCTGAGGATCCTGGCTAAAAACTCCGGTTGCATCACCTTTCCCCAGCCGGCGCTCCGGGCACATTCTCCGCAGAGATGGATCTCCTTGGTCTGTTCTCCCATCACGGTGGTCAGGGTAATGGTTGCTTCCCTGGAATGACATTTATCACACAGCATTCCTTATCCTCCTATTCTGTCAAAAGTTTCATCCCTTCCGAACGCCCCGGAGGGACTACTCCTCATATCCCTCGTAGATCTTTTCCACCAGAGCGATCACTTCATCCTTTGTGATGTTCTTGCAGTACGCTCTGGCCAGGCTCACATGCAGCTCCCGCTCAAGAACGGCAAGTGCTTCGATCTTATCCGGATTCAGTGAGACCACGGCTCCTCTTCTCCGGTCAAGACGGACATAGCCCTCCTCCCGGAGGATCCTGTAGGCCTTATTCACCGTATGCATGTTGATCCCGATCTCATCGGCAAGGGACCGGACGGAAGGCAGCGAATCTCCTTCCCTGAGCTGCTGCATGGCGATCCCCAGGATGATCTGGTGACACAACTGCATATAGATTGCTTCTTCACTGTTAAAATCTATCTCGATCTCGTACAGCATAAGATCACACCCTTCCTTTCCGCCCGTTTGATCCGTCCTGTGTTCCGTTGCCCTTCGGCAGGGGATCACAGACTCTGATCCGGGTAGTTTTGTTATACACATTCTACCACAGTTGTCTGCAATGTCAAACAATATTTCTCAGTGAAAAATGATAAACGAAGCCCGGGGAGATCATCTCGTTCGATTTCCCCGGGTCCGTATAAAGCTTTCACTTATGCCCGATCATGGATCAGTCTTCACGAATGGAATCGTTTGAGGTCTTCCGCCATCAAACTTACTCTGAGTCATCCCCGTCAAAGCGTCCTCTTCTGCCCTTCCACTCATTCTCTTCTGCATCATCATTCTCTTCGTCATCGGAATTTCCTTCCGAATCATCATCGGAACGATGATGGAACAGACTCTTGAACCAGGAAGGCTTGGAAGACTTCTTCTTGCCGGCAGGTTCTTCTTTCTTTTCTGTCTGAACGGGGTCTTCAGCCTTTACAGGCTCGGAAACCTCTTCCGGTTCCTCTGCTTCTTCAGTTTCGGAAACCTCTTCCGTTACGACATCTTCTGTTGCTTCTTCAGCGGTATCTGCAGCCTCTTCGGTTACCGCTTCTGCTGCTACCGCAGCTGTTGCAGCAGCAACTGTATCCGCAGCTTCGGTTACCTCTTCTGCCACAGTTTCTTCGGCCGATACTGCTGTCTCGGCAAATGTATCCGCAGTTTCGGTTACGTCTTCTGCCACAGTTTCTTCGGCCGATATTGCTGTCTCAGCAAATGTATCCGCTGCTTCAGTAACCTCTTCTGCTGCAGTTTCTTCAGCCGTTTCTGTGGTCTCGGCAACTGTCTCTGCAACTTCGGAAACTTCATCCGTTACAGTTTCTTCAACCGCTTCAGCAACTGCTTCCGTTGATTCTGCAGTCTCGGTAACTGCCTCTGTTACTTCGGTAGCCGCATCGTTTGCTGCCTCTTCCACAGCTTCTGCAGTCTCGGTAGCCTCAGGAGTTACTGCTGCTTCTGCCTCCGGTGTTTCGGCAGTTTCCGATCCGGTAGCTGCCAGTACGCCTGCTGCCAGAGCGGCGGTGGCTGCCTGCATCTCCTGCTCGGCCCGTTCCTTCTCTTCCGCCTTCATCTTCTGACGGCGAAGAGTTTCCTGGATCCGATCCCACTGAGAACCGAAGGTATCGATCTCCTCCTGGGTGCGGAATCCGCTGAGTCCGGAGTGTTCCTCCAAAGGAGTTTCGCTCTCAGGCTTATCCTCCGAAGTTGCTTCCGCTTCGGTTTTCGCCTCGTCAGCGGCGGAAGGAGAAGCTGTTTCTTCGGATGCAGGAGCATTTTCCTCATTTACTTCTTCTTGAACTTCTTCACCTACTGCATTTTCTTCTGCCACACCATCTGTTGCAGAGGTCTCTGCTTCAGGATCGTTTTCAAAAGTCTGATCCTCAGACTCCCTGTTATCCTTCTCATGAGCCGGAACCAGGGCGGCTGCCAGGATCGCAGCTGCGGCAGGATTGTCCGTATAGGACTCGATATCCGACGCAAAGTCGGAAAGGTCGGATGCATTTTCCGACTCGTTTTCATTTTCAAACCGATCTGCAAACTGCTCATGTTCCTCTTCGAAAGAAGCTGCTTCGGCAGGCTCTGTCACACCGGGAGTAGGAGCTGCAGTTGTTTCAGGCGATGCTTCCCGGTTCCCGAATAAGGGAACGGAATCTGCCTTGGGAGTGTATTCGGACGAAACATTGTCCTGTGCCTTCTTCCGTTTTCCGTGCTCCAGAAGGAACAGGATCAGGAACAGAATACTCAGAACCAGGAGCACCAGTGCGGCGATCCAGCCGGAATACTCGGGAAGGGTGGAAAGATAACGGAGAACGGGATTCTGTTCCTCATTATCGGGCTTTACGGGAGCCACAGTTCCGGGCTCACGGGTGGACTCTTCCGTTTCGTCTTCCGATTCTCCGGGCTCCGTCTCTTTACCGGCGGAAGCAGGATCTGCAAGATACGGATAGAAATCTCCGCTCTTGGCCATATAACGGTAAACCTGTTTCTTTCCGGAGTCATTCAGAGCGTAAACCAGGTATTCATCGCCGTTCTCATCCTGAACAAAGACGCGGTACGCAGTCCGATTGATGTTCCGTTTTACGGCAGAGTAACCGTAGGGCACTTCCATCTCGGAAGGCATATCCATCACGTAGTAGCTTCCGGCCTCCTGGGAAATGGTCTTAAAAGGAGTAACGGAATCATCCGCAGGATCATAGAGATACCATGCATATTCGATCTCTTCCTCCGGAACCGTATCGTCATACAGACAGAACAGAGTCATGTCATCGAGAGTCGCAACCCTGATATCGTCTTTCCAGTAATCGTAATCGGCTTCCTTGAACTTGGCAGGAAGGTCGATCTTCGGATCGGAGATCCTGAGCTTAGTCTTGCTGCCCTTTACTGCAACGTAAAGAGGAACCTCTTCCCTGGTCTCATCCTCCGTTTCACTCTCGCTCTCGGATTCCGACTCGGATTCAGATTCGGATTCGCTCTCCGATTCGCTTTCGGTATCTCCCTCAGGCTCGGTTGCCACAGGGGTGGGTTCGATCACCGGAGTGGGCACGGGTGTGGGGATGGGTGTAGGTGTGGGGGGCTGGGTTTCCGGCTCCGCCCGGGTTACATGGAACACGTAATCCGCATAGGTCACACCGTCTTCCGCGGTAACACGCATCACAAAATTGGTGATTCCCACAGGCAGGGCTCCGAGGAACTGTGCGCCGGAAACAATGCCCCAGCTGGCCTTGGGATCCGAGGTGGTTACGTTAAATCCGAAATCCGTTGTGGTGTTCGGAACCGTCAGATAAAACTCACGAAGTCCGATATCCACATATCCGGCGGTAGTCAGAATGGAAGTCACTCCGCAGTCGCTGGATGCCACGTAGGGAGTGGCAATGTTCACGGTGGCAGAGGCGGGAAGAGAATCAAAGATCTTTCCCGTATTGAACAGCTCCGTCTTATATACCACCGAAATGGCCGTGGATCCGGGATTCATGGCGGTAAAGGTATAGGAAACGGAAAAGGTATAGACTTCATTTACCAGATCCGGAAGCGTATCCGGGATCGGGATCTCACCGGCGTAGCCTTCACAGGAAAGGTAAGCCGTATCATAGGTGATCTTTCCGCCCACCACTCCCAGGGAATCCCCTGCGGAATTAATGGTAAATGTTGCCGTAAACGAATCTCCCACAACCGGATCCGTTCTGGTGACTGTAACTGAAGATCCTGCAGTCGGTTCATCGGCCAGAGCCTTCTGACCGCTCAGGATAATGGTAAGGAACAGAGCCGCTGCAGCAAAGATACTCCGGAGCACTCTGTGTTCGATCGGTTTCATTTTCAGACATTTCCCCCTTTTAACGCTGTTCGATCGGTTTTACGTCCAGTACATGACGCTTCATTGCAAGCAGATCATAGACATCCGTATCTCCGTCTCCGTCTGCATCCGATGCAGACAGATAAGGCTCTGAAAGGTTTTTTACTCCCAGCATATGCCGTTTGGTGGAGAGCATGTCGTAGACATCGATATCTCCGTCACCGTCTGCGTCACCGTAGATGATGACCTGAAAGGACTGATAGACCTTTCCGTCCAAACTGTACAGCTTCAGCGTCATACCGGTGGTGATGGGTGTCCCTTCATCCGTCACCTCTTTGCCGCTTGCATCATAAACCTTAACAGAGCCGTCCGTAGCTTCAAATCGCTTGATAAAATTTCCGTACTTGGTGAGCTCGTCCACCTTTGACAAGGTCATTTTGGTCGTATCGAGATTGTAGACCTCACTCGTCAGCTTCGGGATCGTAGATTCCGCCTGGGTCAGACGTTTGATGTTCACATGATATTCCTGGGTGGCGCCGTTCTCCGCAGTCACAAGGATCTTAAAGGAATTGGCTCCCTCGTTTAACGGTTCCGTTACGGTAAACAGGTCACTCTCCCAGGAGATCTCCTCATCATTGATGGTAACCGTTGCCGTATCCGAGCAACGCATCAGGGAAATGTCTACCGACTCCGTTCCGTAATAAACCACCGTGGAATAAGACTGAGTCTTCTTCAGTGCCGCATAAGGCTCCCGGAACAGATATTCTCCGTCCGCATTGGTCACGATCAGTTTCTTTAATCTGGGATTCGGGTTTCCGTCCTGAGTAGGCGCCGCACAGGGTTCCTCGGGCATATCCTTGAATACCGGGATCACGAAAACGAAGCTTCCGTTTTCAAGACTTCCGTCCTCCGAATATGCCTTGTGAGTCTTCACGGACTCCGAATAAGGTGCCAGAAGCGCCTGCATATAACCGTAATAACGGACTGTGCCGTATGGACTTACGGTCAGGTTGAATTTCTGGAGATACAGTGTATCCTTTCCGGATTTGATGTAATTCTTTGCCAGTTTTTCCGAGCCGCCCAGGATCGCCAGATAAGGAGAGGTCCAGCCCTCATCTATCGCTTCCTGGAAACCGTTCCCATAGATATCATCATAGGTCTCGCCGGCGGCCATGATATTGAAGTAGTTATAATAGCCTTCGTAATCGGCCCATTTTTCACTCTTCTTTTCCTGGATCAGCTCACTGTTTCCCGCTCCCTGCTCCTGACGGAGTCTGGTGGCCAAGAGGTATGGGCTGATCTTCAGGTACTTTCCGACCTCGAAAAGAAGCTCGGGATAGGTGTATTCCTTTTCCTCTTCATTTCCCAGTTCGGAATCTGCAGGAACCGTAACGGTCCTTTCATTCTCGGGATCCATGAAGGTTCCCTTCAGGATCTGCTCCACACCCTCTAAGGTATGGACCTCTTCATTGAAGCTTTCCTGTTCAAACATGAAGATATTGACTTCATTCAGGAAGTTTCTGGGATCCGCATAATACTTTACGATCTCCTCGGAAGCCTGAACCCAGTTCGGGGAGGAAAGGACAACCCAGTCATCCTTTTCGTAATCATAGCTTCCGGACCAGTAGGTGGTATCCTTCCAGGATGAAGGATAGGAAGGATAGTTTTCGATCAGCTGTCTTGAGAAGTACATCAGATTGTCCTTCTCGAACATCTCATCCCAGGTCACATCCACATCAAAGAGAACGAACTGTGCACCGGGGATGGCTTCCTTCACGGCCCTCAGGCCTTCCTGATAACTCTCGGGGAAATCCTCGATCTCCGCCAGGGTCCTTGACTGGGACGCCATGACCTGAGTCCGGTAGAAGGTAAGTACAAAAACAAGCAAAAGGGAAAGCGAGGCGATGGCCAGGCCTACACGGATCCCGAAAAACTTCTGCTTTCGAAGAGTGTTCCATTTCTTCTTTACCGCCCCGGAAACTGCTGCCGCCCTGCTCTTCACGGATGCGATGGCACGGCTTCTTGCATCATTTCCCTTTGCGGTGGTTTTTGTTCTCTTCGTTTCGGTTCTTCGTCCGGTACGGGCAGACTTTTTGGCCGCAGAGGAACGAGCCGCACCGGCAGTATAATTACCGCTGCGCAGGCTTCGTTTCTTTCCCGCCGTCTTTTTTGTCTGTCCTTCCTGTCTCAATCGCTTCACGCTTTCCCCTTATAATTCTCAGCCCTTATGATTCTCAGGCTTCGTCAATGGCCTTTCCGATGTCATGACGCAGATACTTGTTGGCAAATGTTACCCACTCGGTTGCCGCATAGGCATTTGCCCTTGCTTCCTTCAGATCGTTACCCTTGGCAGTGATGCCGAGCACACGTCCGCCGTTGGTGACCAGAACGCCCTCTTCGTTTCTGGCTGTACCGGCATGGAAGCAATAGTAGCCGTCCTTATCCTTGAAGGTCTCGCAGCCGTAGATCGGAATGCCCTTCTCATAAGAAGAAGGATATCCGTCGGAGGCAAGTACCACACAGACAGCTGCATTGTCCTCAAATTCAAGCTCTACCTGATCCAGGGTTCCGTTCACACAGGCTTCCATCACATCTACGATGTCGTTCTTCATTCTGGGAAGAACCACCTGTGCCTCGGGATCGCCGAACCGTGCATTGTATTCCAGCACCTTCGGACCGTTCCCCGTCAGCATCAGACCGAAGAAAATGATACCGCAGAAGGGTCTTCCCTCAGCTGCCATGGCATCCACGGTCTTCTGATAAATGTATTTCTTACAGAACTCATCCACTTCCTTTGTATAGAAGGGGCTGGGAGAAAAGGTTCCCATACCGCCGGTGTTCAGACCGGTGTCACCGTCTCCCGCTCTCTTATGATCCTGAGCGCTTGTCATGATCCGGATGGTCTTGCCGTCCACGAAGGACAGCACGGAAACCTCACGGCCGGTCATGAATTCCTCGATAACGATCTGATTACCGGAATCGCCGAACTTCTTATCCACCATCAGCTCCTGAACACCGTCCAGAGCTTCCTCCAGGGTATTGCAGATCAGAACGCCCTTACCGAGTGCCAGACCGTCCGCCTTCAGAACAATGGGGAAGGTGGCCTTCTCAAGATAAGCCTTTGCTTCCTCAGGGCTGTGCATCACCTCATAGGCTGCAGAAGGAATGTTGTACTTCTTCATCAGATCCTTGGAAAATGCCTTTGACCCTTCCAGGATCGCTGCATTCTTTCTGGGACCGAAGACCTTCAGGCCCTTTGCTTCAAACACGTCCACGATACCGCCCACCAAGGGATCGTCCATACCGATCACGGTGAGATCGATCTTCTGCTCCTCGGCAAAGGCAGCCAGACCTTCAAAATCCATTGCCTTTAAAGGCACCAGCTCCGCCAGATCAGCGATACCGGCATTACCGGGTGCACAGTAGATCTTATCTACCTTGGGGCTCTTTGCGATACTTGTAACAATGGCGTGTTCTCTTCCGCCGCTTCCTACAACCAAAATCTTCATGAGAGATTCTCCTTATCAATAAACTCTGTCATTCTTCCGTGATCACTGCCTTGCCGTCCTTTAAGACCACACGTCCGCCGGCAATGGCATCAATGACCATGGGAAGCAGTACCCATTCTGCCTGCTCCATGACTCTTCTCTGCAGTACTTCGGGGGTGTCCCCGGGCTCCACCATAACAGCCTTCTGGGCAATGATGGGACCGGTATCCATTCCGCCGTCCACAAAGTGGACCGTAGCTCCCGTTACCTTGACTCCCCGCGCTAAAGCCATCTCATGGACATGAAGTCCGTAGGCACCTACGCCGCAGAAGGAAGGGATCAGAGAGGGATGGATATTAATGATCCTGCCCTGATATTTTTCGATCATGATGTCCGGGATCTTTACCAGGAAACCTGCCAGCACCACCAGGTCCGGCTCTACGGCATCCACTGCCCCCAGAAGGGCCTCTTCAAAGAGTTCCCGGTTTTCAAAATTCTTCCGGCTGACAACACAGCTGGGGATCAGAGCATCCGCCGCACGGTTCAGAGCATAGGCTCCGAGGTTGTTGCTGATAACGCCCACGATCTTCGTATTTCTGATCTTGCCGTCATTGATCCCGTCGATGATCGCCTGGAGGTTGGTACCGCCTCCGCTGACCAGAACCGCTATTCTCAGCATAATGTAACTCCCTTTTCTCCGTTCTTCACTTCACCCAGGAAGTAAGCCTTCTCACCTGCTGCCTCAATGGCTGCCTTGGTGCGGTCTGCATCCTCACTGTTTACTGCAAGAACCATACCGATACCCATGTTGAAGGTGTTGTACATGATCTTCTCTTCGATATCGCCGGTATCCTTCAGCATCTTGAAGATAGCGGGAACTTCATAGGAGTTCTTATTGATCACGGCATTGACACCATCGGGAAGCATTCTCGGGATATTCTCGTAGAAGCCGCCGCCTGTGATGTGGGAGCAGCCCTTTACGGTAACTCCGGCATCCTTGATGGACTTTAATGCCTTTACATAGATCTTGGTAGGAGTAATGAGTGCATCGCCCAAAGTGGTTCCCAGGCACTCATATCTGGTATTCAGATTCTCTTCTGTCATCATGAATACCTTTCTGACTAAGGAAAAACCGTTGGAATGAACGCCGCTGGATGCGATACCGATCAGGGTATCTCCCTCACGGATGGATGCACCGGTGATCAGGTCTTTTGCATCTACCACACCGACTGCAAAACCGGCCAGGTCGTATTCATCCACAGGATAGAAACCGGGCATTTCTGCGGTCTCACCGCCGATGAGCGCTGCGCCTGACTGACGGCAACCCTCTGCAACACCGCTGACAATATCAGCGATCTTCTCGGGAGTGTTCTTTCCGCATGCGATATAATCCAGGAAGAACAGAGGCTCACCGCCTGCACAGGCGATGTCATTGACACACATTGCAACACAGTCGATACCCACGGTATTGTGACGGTTTAACAGGAAAGCGAGCTTCAGCTTGGTTCCTACGCCATCGGTACCGGAGACTAAGGTAGGCTGCTCCATATTCTTGAACTTCTCCATGGAAAATGCTCCGGAGAATCCGCCGATCCCCGTCAGAACCTCTTCTCTCATGGTGGTCTGGATGTGCTTCTTCATAAGCTCCACGGAACGGTAGCCTGCTTCAATATCAACGCCTGATGTCTTGTAATCCATTTGTATTATCTCCTCGTATATAATTTTATAAGCCTTGCTTAATCACCGATTGTTGCAGGTCTTCGACCTGCAACTGTCACATAGACTTCATATAAGCCTGATAGCCCACGTTCTCGATCTTCTCTTTCTTTGCCTGAACGCTCTTGCTCTGACGCTCCCGGAAGCTCTTGACTCTCTCAAGCAGCTCCGGATCGGAGGTTGCCAGGATCTGAGCAGCCAGGATACCGGCATTCTTTGCACCGTCAACGGCTACCGTAGCCACCGGCACACCGGAAGGCATGGACACGATGGAATAAAGAGAATCTACACCCTCAAGACCCTTGGACTTGATCGGAACACCGATCACAGGCATGGGAAAGAGTGCCGCACACATACCGGGCAGATGAGCTGCGCCCCCTGCTCCTGCAATGATCACCTTAAATCCCTTTGCTTCCGCACCCTTGGCGTAATCAAAGAAGATATCGGGCATCCGATGAGCCGAGATAATGGTCATCTCGTACTCCACTCCGAGTTCCTCGAGAACCTGAGCTGCTTTGCTCATGATCCCCAGATCCGAATCACTTCCCATAACGATCCCTACTTTTGCCATCATGTTCTCCTTTCATTCTCCGGCTCTTTTTCTTTCGCCGGGCCCTTTTTTGAAGGGCCTTCGGTCCTTCAACTTAAAAGCAACAAATATTATAGCATAGTTTCATTGTCCTGTCCAAAGATTTTTCAGCTGAGGTCCTTCGGACCTTCAACTAAGCGGTTCATTCAGTTCTTCACACCCGGGCAATACAAATCTGCCGTCACGGATCAGCTCCGTCACAGTTCCGTCCGCCCGGACCGCAGCCAGCGATCCCAGTTCATCATAAGGGATCGTAATGTCCGTATGACAGGAAAAATAAGCTTTCTCCGGCTCGCTCTTCCGGTAGGCCCGTACCAGTTCATTGTCCCTGGCAATGATCTCTTTCCCGTCCGGATTGTAGACGGGCAGATCCTCCATATGGGAATAACAGGTATCTCCCACCGCGAAATGAGGCCCCGTCTTTTCGGCGATCAGGATCTCAAGCCGGTCAAAGATGTCATAATCCTTTGCCATGCGGTAAGCCGTGGTGTTGGTACCGATGGCAAATTCCCCGAGAGGCAGGCTCTCGTGGCTGAAGAGGATATTTTCCTCAATATAAGAACGGTTCTTCTCGGGTTCCGGGAAGTTCGTACAGGAATAATCCTTTACCATACCGTCCTCAAACTTCAGCATCAGGTTCCGGAACTCCAGTCCCCTGAGGTAAACCCGGCTCACATGGAGTGTACCGTTGGTTCCCGTCAGCTTCGGTGAGGTAAAGACCTCCCCTAAGGGAATGTTCACGTCCGCCAGGCAGTTCTCGAACTTGCTCTCCTTTTCGGGATCGCAGTCCCAGAGAGCCACCTTGATATCTGTCCTGTTCTTTCCCGAACCCTTTACATGCACGTACTGCGCCTGATCCAGAGCATCGATGAGATGCTGGTGGATCTTCAGGTAGACCTGATAATCCAGGGTATTGACCCGGATGGTCTCTTCGAAGATCTTCTCAAAATCCTTTCCGATGCCGGGAAGGGGATAGGAAACGATGCAGAAGCTGATGGTATCTGAGGGCAGATACTGCTCCGTCAGAGCGCTCTGTCTGCTCCGGAGATTGGTCAGAAGCTTCTTCTGCTTATCCGTATAGGAAGCTGCGGTACTCTTGGAAATGAGCTCCATCCGCTCTTCGCCGAAGCCCTCCACCAGGATGGGTCCTCCGTGGACCGGGCAGAATTCCCGGAATTCCTTATAGGCAGCCTCCATGACCTCCAGTTTTCTGGTCACGAATGCAGGATCTAAATAGAAGGAATCATCGAACCGGTGATCATATTCAAACTGAGGGTTGGGCCCCAGGGAATAATAACCCACGTGGAGATTCTGACGTTTATTCAGGGAGCTGACGGCTCTCCGGTAAATGGCAGGCTTTACGCCCATGGCCTCAAAACGCTTTAAGGCAGCCCGGATCACCCGTTCCATACCCACCTGATAACGAAGGTCCACGGTCTTCTTTCCGGAAAAATCGATGCGGTAAACCTCATACCCTCTCAGGTATCCGTCCACAAAACAGTCCGCCATCTTTTGGATCTTCTCTTCGGGAAGGGTACTTAAGAAGGAGAACATTTTTCTCTCTTCTTCTCCGATATATTCTCCCGTCAGATACATGATCCGGGGATCCTTACCGTCCCAGGCTTCAAACAGCGCTGCACTGTAGGATGCCGAAGGATCCAACAGTTCCCGGATCCGGTCCCGGACAAATACATCCGAATAATCGCTCATGAACCAGTAAAAGGCCTGCTTACAGTTCGGATAGACCTTCTCTCCGTCCTTGCAGATGAGATAAAGCTCCACGAACAGCTCTGCAAGATAGGTCACCCGGTCATACAGCCCCTCAAGGGCATAGGCGATCATGCCGTAGAGCTCGGTATCCACCGCGGAAAACAGGCGTCCCAGACGGACTCCCAGCTGTTCTGCCGCATAGTCCGGATTGGCATAGGACACACCGTAATTCTCCGGCAGAAGATCCTCGTAAAGCGCGCGGTTTTGCGCCTTCAGCTCCTCTTCGGAAGCCGTAAGGAGTGCTCCGCTTTCCTTCTGCTCGATGAGCCGGGAGATCAGAAGGATCCGGGAAGCCGTCTTTTTGAAAAATGCTTCCTGGCCCTTTCCTGCAGGTCCCTCCTCCGAATTAATGGCAGCGATCCGCTCCATAATGAGGTCGTAACGCTCCCGGATCAGTTCATTGTCCGGGTGATGCCACACACAAAATTCTGTCATAAAATTGTTCCTAACTTAAGGGGCCGTTGTAATGTAAGGCTCCCAGAATATACAGCCCGATCACCGCTAAGAGAAACAGGCTGTTTAACACCAGCCCCGTCACTGCCAGAGAATGGGCTTTATCAGGTCTTAAGAGTGCATTCACGGCGGTTAAGACGCCTCCTATGGAGGCCAGGCCGCAGCAAAGGAGCACGATTCCCAGGATCACACTGCTTTCTCCGTGATGCAGAAGCGAAACCAGATAACAACCGGCAAGGACCGCCGTCTCTGCGCCGAAGATGACCAGCGAGATGATGGAGGTCGGTGCTTCCGGTTTGAAATTCAGATTACTTTTTTTGGGTCTTGCCATAGTTTAAGGCTCCCGTCAGTCTTTTGCTCCGTACAGCTTGTAATACTCATCCAGAGCCTTCTTGATCTCATCATCCAGGATCACCTTGCCGTCAATGGGACGGTTGTAAAGGTGCTCGGTAACCTCAGCCATGGTAACAATGGCTCTGGCATCAATGCCGTAGCGGTCCCGGATCTCCTGAAGGGCACTTCCGTCTGTCTCACGGCCCTTCTCCATACGGTTCAAGGACACGATCAGACCCTTGATCTCCACATTTGCCTGAGCTCTCAGGATCGGAACGGTCTCCTCGATGGACTTTCCGGAGGTGGTCACATCCTCGATCATGATGACGCGGTCGCCGTCCTTCACGGTGTAGCCCAGAAGATTTCCGCCCTCGCCGTGATCCTTGGCTTCCTTGCGGTTGGAGCAGTAACGTACTTCCTTACCGTACAGATTGTGATAGGCAATGGCTGCTGCCACGCTGAGCGGGATCCCCTTGTAAGCCGGTCCGAAGAGCACATCAAAGTCATCTCCGAAATTGTCGTGGATGGCCTTTGCGTAAAACTCGCCGAGACGCATCAACTGATAGCCGGTCACATAATCTCCTGCATTCATAAAGAAGGGAGACTTTCTGCCGCTCTTCAAGGTGAACTCTCCGAAACGGAGCACCTTACACTCTGCCATAAACTCGATAAATTCCTGCTTGTACTGTTCCATGATTCCTCCTTAGGATCTTGAAAATGTAATATTTGATACTTGATAACCGATCGTCTGTCTCCTGATCTTACGATCGTCAGTCATCTGAGATTACGATCGTCAATCACTTGATAAGAGGATCGTCAGGCTCCTGATGATCGGTATTGTTACCTTTTTGGGTTTGTTACTGATCCACAGCGCCGATCAGTTCGTTTATATCCTTCACTCCGTGGCGATCCATGAAGCTTTCGATTCCTTCGATCACACGGATGGTGGCATAGGGATCCGTAAAGTTGGCGGTTCCCACGCTGATTGCAGTGGCGCCGGCCATGAGAAACTCAATGGCATCCTCGCCGCACATGATGCCGCCCATTCCGAGCACGGGGATCTTTACCGCATGAGAAGCCTGGTAGACCATTCTCACTGCAACGGGCTTGATGGCAGGTCCCGAAAAGCCTCCGGTCTTATTTGCCAGGGCAAAGGTCCTGCGCTCAATGTCGATCTTCATTCCCGTCAGGGTATTGATCAGGGAAATGCCGTCGGCTCCCCCTGCTTCTGCTGCCTTGGCCATGACCGTGATGTCCGTTACGTTGGGAGAAAGCTTCATGATCACAGGCTGCTTAGCCACACGCTTTACGGCCTTTGTGATCTTCTCCACCGCCTTCGGATCCTGGCCGAAGGCAATGCCGCCCTCCTTCACGTTGGGACAGGAGATATTGATCTCCAGCAGATCCACCGGTTCCTTGGCAAGACGGGTCACCGTCTCCACATAATCCTCTTCCGTTCTGCCGCAGACATTGACCACGATCCGGGTATCATACTGCTTTAAAAAGGGAATATCCCGTTTGCAGAACATTTCGATTCCGGGGTTCTGAAGGCCTATGGCGTTCAGCATCCCTCCGTAGACCTCTGCGATCCGGGGAGTGGGGTTTCCGGGCCAGGGAACATTTGCCACGCCCTTGGTCACCACACCGCCGAGGCGGGAGAGATCCACAAAATCACCGTATTCCATTCCGGAGCCGAAGGTTCCGGAAGCTGTCATTACAGGGTTCTTCAAAGTGACCCCGGCAAAGTTTACGGACAGATTGCTCACAGGATCACCTCCTTTGCATTAAAGACAGGACCGTCGGTACAGATCCTGGTATTGTGTACCTGAGAATGCTCGTCCACCTCTTTGGTATCGCAGACACAGGCCAGGCAGGCACCGATGCCGCAGGCCATCCGCTCCTCCAGGGAAATGTAGCACTCAATCCCCCGCTCCTCGGCATAAGCCTTCAGTGCACGGAGCATGGGCTTCGGGCCGCAGGCATAGATCACGCACTCCTCTGCAGGATAGGTGCTTCCGGAATTCTCCAGTTCTGCCATCACATCCAGGACATTTCCCTGAACCCCTGCAGAACCGTCCTCCGTAGCCACCTGCACACGGACATAGTTGCCCTTCTGATCCCGGTTCACCACCAGGTTCAGATCCTCGCTCTCCGTGGCAATGGCGTCAAACTCCTCTTCAAAGAAGCGTCTGTTCCGATATCCTAAGATCACATCACAGGTCAGAGACTGCTTTTCCGCACCCATCTTCTTCACCAGGGTACTTACCTGGCGGGCCAGTTCATAAAGAGGGAAAATGCCGATGCCTCCGCCGATGACATAGACATGCTTTCCGGGAACATTGGTCAGGTCAAAGCCGTTCCCCAGAACTCCCAGCACCCGGATCCGGTCACCGGTCCTGAGCTTTGTAAACTGAGCGGTTCCGGTCTTCTCTCCGCCTGCACGGTAGATCAGACGGATGATGCCGGTCTTGTCATCTGCCTCGCAGACACTGATGGGTCTCGGCAGGATCCGGGAAGCATCCTCCGTATAAAGGGACACAAACTGTCCGGGTTTTACCACTGCTGCCATCTCTGGAATGTACAGTTTCAGGTCGTAAAGGGAATCCTCCCTGGAAAGAACCGCCTGGGCAACCACCTCTGCAGTCACCATTTCCTTGATGGTCAGATCCTTTTTCGAATCGTTTTTCTTTCCGGACTTCTGTTCCTCAAGTTCTTCCTCCGTCATGGCATGGGCCGAGATTGCCAGCCCGTCCTGATCGATGGGAACACCGCCGGGATCCTGTCCCAGACGGAAACCTTTGTTTTTTCCGGTTTTACCGGCTTTTCCGATATCCATATCACTCTATGTCCTTCACAATTGATAATGAATTGTTTCCTCATTTCATTCGGAAACCGCCGATAATGCTTCGCATTATCGACGATTGTTCAAGGTCCTTCGGTCCTTGAACTTACTTAACCTAAAAACTCTTTTACACATCTTCTGTAGGCTGCCACGGGATCGGGAGCTGCAGTGATGGGGCGGCCTACTACAATGTAGTCAGAGCCCAGTTCCTTTGCCTTCTCCGGAGTGGTGACACGTACCTGATCTCCCACCTCGGAATCCGCAAAGCGAACGCCGGGAGTAATGGTTAAGAAGCTCTTTCCGCAGACATCATGAACCTTACCGGCCTCCAGAGGGGAGCATACAACGCCGTCCAGACCGCTGTCAGCGGCATTCTTTGCATAGTGCATAACAACCTCATCAAGAGGATGATCGATCAGAAGGTCCTCTGTCATTCTTTCCTGGCTGGTGGAGGTCAGCTGAGTTACTGCAATGAGGAGTGGTCTTGTTCCGTCCTCTCTGGTCAGTCCCTCCAGGGCTGCTTCCATCATAGCCTTGGTTCCGGCTGCATGCACGTTGCAGATATCCACATCAAGTCTGGATAATACTGCCATCGCCTTCTTTACCGTGTTGGGAATATCGTGAAGCTTCAGATCCAGAAAGATCTTATGGCCTCTCCGCTTGATCTCCCGGACGATCTCCGGTCCCTCCGCATAAAACAGCTCCATTCCGATCTTCAGATAGAGGGTCTCTCCCTCAAACTGATCCAGGAACGCTTCCAGCTCTTTTCTTCCCGCAAAGTCACATGCGATGATGACAGCTTTACCCATGATGAATTCTCCTTTGTTTTACCTTCAGCCCCTTCGGGCAAAATTTTACGGATATATTATATATCAAAGAAATTTTAATGGCAAGCCAGTTTTGAGTTGCGAAGCAAACTCAAAACACCCGTCACAAATGCAATGCATTTGCAACGGGCGTCTTTTCTAATCTAATTCATTTTTCATGCGGTAGGACAGCTGCATCAGGCTCTCGGAGAGGTGGACATTTTCCACCACTACTCCCGCAGCAAGGTCCAGGTCCGTATGTGCAAAGTTCCAGATCCCGCGGATGCCGTAGGAAACCAGCTTGCCGGCAATGGCATCTGCCCCTGCCTTCGGAAGGGTCAGTGCAGCGATCTCAATCTGATTGGCACGAACGAAGGATTCCAGTTCCTCCATGGGAAGGATCTCGATGCCGCGCACCTTCTGATGGTGCAGCTCTTCGTTCTTATCGAACATGGCCTTGATCTCAAAACCGCGGCGTTCGAAATTGGTATAGTTTGCCAAAGCCTGGCCTAAGTTTCCGGCTCCGATGATGATCATGGAATGCCGGGAATCCAGTCCCAGGATCAGGGCGATCTCATCATAAAGCTTCTTTACGTTGTAGCCGTAACCCTGCTGGCCGAAGCCGCCGAACTGATTTAAGTCCTGGCGGATCTGGGAAGCGGTCACGTTCATCCGCTCCGAAAACTCCTGAGAGGAGACACGCTCCACTCCTTCACTCATCATCTCTCCGAGATAACGGTAGTATCTCGGGAGACGCTGGATCACTGCTTTGGATATCTCTTTTGCCATAAATCTCTGTCACCTCATAGTTCTCTGAAACATCATCCGGAAAATGGGATCTTATCCTCACTTCGGACCTCGAAAACGGTCACTCTTCCGTCTCAGCTTCCGTTGCAGCCTCACGCACCATCTCAAGTACCTGCAGTGCTTCCCCCAGATCCTTTTCCATTTCTTCCACATCACGGAAGTTGATCAGGGCTTTGGCTTCACCGTTCAGGAATACTATATCATAATTTGAGTCATATGTCATATATCCTACGGTGATTTTTTCAAAACGTTCCAGATTGGTCTTGTAGGTGATCTCAAGATCCGGCTTGTAGTCCGGGATCTCGTCCTCTTCCTTCAAGGTCCGGTCATATTTCATCTGGCCCAGCTGATAGAAAATGGAGGTAACATAGGTGCCGTCAATGGGAGTACCGTTCATGGTATACTCATTTACGGTATTGGTATTTCCGTCCTCGTCCGTTTCGTCATGTCTGGTGATCTCATAATGGATCTTCTGACCGTCCTGAAGCGCAACGTCAAACTGCTCCACGTTACTGAGCAGAAGTCTTGCATAGCCCTTCGGGAAGAAATCTCCCTCATGAACCTGGAACAGAGTATTGACCTTTTCCACATCCATCTTATAGACGAAATCTCCGCCCTGCATCCGGACATAGTAACCGGTCAGCTTCGGTTCCTCTGCAGAACCCTCGAGAACCTGTTCATAGATCCCCGCTCCGACCTCAAGCACCATGGTCAGCAGTTCCTTATCGGAAGAATCCTCTGCTGCTTTTCCTTCCGGAGCCGCTTCCTCATAGGTATAGGTGATCCGGAATACCTTGCCCTCGGTCAGACACATCTCATCGAGTTCTTCCTCGGTAGGCTTGTAAGCCACGTAATCGGAAGTATTCAGCGTGGAAGCCGCTGCAAGCACACTGCCTGCCAGATCGGAATCCGCAGGGGTGTAATCCTTCTCTCCGTGCTGTAAGAAGTAAACGTCCGTGGGGTAGTAGCTGTACTCGGTACTTCCGGAAGGGAAATACTCGATGGTGTAATGATCTTCTACCTCAAGCTTGTGGATATACTCCTGATCAGGAACGTTCAGACGCTCCACACCCAGCATATCCACCTTGTTCTGATCCAGATACCCCGGCAGGGTATATCCGATCAGATACACCTCGGAACGTCCGTCAACCATCAGATAATAACCTTTGTAGTATTCATTTTTCATACCGATCCGAAGGACGGTATCCTTTCCGTCCTTATCGGTAACGGTCACAACATAATCGGGATCATCAAGACCGTAGACAGCAGGATCGGACAGATTCTCTTCCACCACCTTAGATGCCTTCAGATGGGAGCAGACGGATGCGATATTGTACAGGTTTGTGGAAGACAGGGGATATTCAGGATCCGCTGCAGCCGTCCACTTGTCATTTTCCGCATCGTAATCATACTCATTCGGTTCTCCCGAGGGATTCGTATACTTGATCTTTACAAAATCCTCCGCTTCACGATTGAAGATCCGGAGTGTTGCTTCATCCGCCTCCGCACTTTTCGAAGCCTCTTCCTCTTCCTGACGGTCTTTCTTTTTCTCGTGCAGAGACATGCCCACCAGGGCTCCCACCAGGGCCAGGATCACCGCAACAAATACGATGAGGAGGATCAGTTGTTTCTTTTTTTTCATCTCTTACGCCTCCGGATCCAGATAGCCAGTCCCGTACACAGAAGGATCAGGGGAAGCAATACCGCGATCACACCTGCACCGACGGTATTGATCACTACGTTGCGATCTGTGAGGGTAAAGGTATTGGAACCTTCTACAAGACTCTTTGCAGGGATATTTACGGAAGAAGCATCTCCGCCGAGACAGTCGGCAACCACCTGCCTGGTCAGTTCCAGGTTACCGGGATAATAATCCGCAAGGGAATCATCCAGTGCAAAATTACCGGTGAGTACCACCAGCTCAGACTGCTTTCCTTCTACGGTCTCAACCGCCTTCAGACCCATGTAATACTGTCCGTAAATACTTTCCGGATCAAACTGGATCTCGGAAGAATCCTGTGTGAACAGTTCGGTGGGATACAGGAACGCTTTCGTACTGCTCTCCACCAGAGAGGTAACGGTAACGGAGCTTCTGACCTCTGCCTTGGAAAGACCCTGAGGCAGGTAGATCAGCATATACTGATTACTGAGTCCGGAAATGATCTCATCATCACCGTTTGCCTTCATGGTAATGGAAAATGCATCCTGCTTTGCTCCGCCTGATGCGTTGGTATAGCTTCCGTAGGTCATATCACCGAGATAGGTATTATGGATCTCGATTCCGTAATTCCTGCAGAAATCATAAAGATTCGTCAGATCGATGGGCTGTCTTGTGTTGGGATTAGCGGTGAAAATGGAGTAGAGGATCATTTTTCCGCCCTGATCCATATAGGACTTCAGCGCCTTGATCTCCTCATCCGTCAGATCCGTTCCGGGAGAGTTCAGGATGATCAGATCCGCATCTGCGGGAACAGAACCCTGTGTACGGAGGTTCAGATCCTCAAAGGTTGCACCGATCTCCTCCAGGTTCTTTCTTACGTTATCACCCATGGCATAGACCTCAACGGCCTGACCGCTCTCGCTCATGGCTGTATATTCATGGCCGGCAAGCATATAAACCTTATACTCTACGGGATTGGTCACCTTCAGGATGGCATTGCCCAGCATATACTCACCGTCAAAGCTGACCTCGTTGTAAACAGCCTGCTGATAGTAAATATACATATTCCTATCAAGCTGCTTTACCACGATGGAAGAGAAAGGAACCACCTTTTCCTTACCGGTAGCTTCACATCTTACCAGAAGGGAATCCTCGCTGAGGCCGTGCTTACTTAAGAAAGCAGGGCTCTTGATGGGATCCACATACTCCAGGGTGAGGTGAGAGGATTTGGAGGTGTAATTTTCCAAAAATCTGCGGATACGATCATCGATACCGCCCTCTTCGCCTACCACATAGATCTTGACATCATCCTTAACGCCTTCAATGATCTTCTCGGACTGCTCACCTACTTCGTAGATCAGGTTGCCGCTCAGATCCACATCCTTCACAGAGGAAGGAAGCTTGGATGCGACCACGTTCAGAAGGATCACGACGGCAACGGCAGCTGCCACAAGAAGGGCGGACATGGTACCGTTCTTCAGTACCCGTTTTTTAAAGTCTTTTTCAACAACCGAATTCGGTTCATTGGTATTGTTTGACATTTCGTTTCCTCCTCCTTAGTTCCATCTTCTCTTCTGAACTATGATCACGGTCAGGAAAATGAACAGACCGATCAGAGACAGATAGAATACGATTCCGGAAAGATCCAGGATCTGATACTGACTGAGTGTATCCAGAGGAGCAGTCAGGAATACGGATTCGAACAGCTTCGGAACCAAACCCGTCAGAAGATCCTTTTTCGCGAAGAAAATGATCACAATGGCTGCGATCTCTGCCAGAAGGATACCGCCGGAAACAGGGGCGTTCTTACTGAAGCTGTAATAGATAAATGCGATGAAGACTGCAAGGACGCCGAGGCCGATGGCGGAAGCCAGTGCGGATTCCGGATAGAAGGCCTGGAATGCAGGCGCCAGATACAGGAGCAAAAATACGATCACGGACAGAGCCGCTGCAATGATCTGATTCTCTGTCAGAGAGGACAGGAACATACCGATGGCAATGTAAACACAGCCGACAAGGAAGAAGGGGATGATCCCCACCAGGTCCGTTGTGAGATGATGCTCATCCAGGAAAAGCATTAACAGCGGGCAGACTGCAGCGATCAGACAGGGAACGGCATATACGGTAGCCATTGCGCAGAACTTACCCATCACGATCTCGGGAATGGTGACCGGTGAAGTCAGAAGCAGCTGATCCGTCTTGCTCCTTCTCTCCTCTGCCATGGATCTCATGGTCAGGATCGGGAAAATGAACATGAACAGGAACATGATATTGGAAAGGATCCGGCAGAAATAAACATTTCCCTGGACCACATTCACCAGCAGGAAGTAGACGCCGATAAAGAAGCACAATCCTGCAATGAACAGATAAGCGATCATCGAGTGAAAATAGGAACGCAGTTCCCTTTTATAAATGGCAAGCATTTACTCTTCCTCCTTTTCCGAAGCTTCTTCGCTTTCTTCCTCCGAAGTCTCCTCCGAAGCATCTGAAGTCTCCTCTTCCGAAGCTTCCGCGGCAGAGCCCATATCGGAAGCAGTCTTGCCCTCGGTGAGCTCCAGGAAAATGTCTTCCAGAGAAGCACTCTCATGGCTCATCTGCATTACGGGACATCTGACTGCAGCCAGCTCCATGAACATATCCTCACGGATATCCTTGGTATCCTCTGCTTTAACGAGAACAGAGAGGCACCCCTCTTCCTCGGAACTGCTGAAGGAAACGGATTTCACCTCGGGGATCTTGTTCAGAGCGGCTTCGATGGTATCCTGAGCACCCTTGATGGTCATACGGTAGGTATTGTCACCCGCCAGCATCTTGGCCAGCTCTGCAGGGCTTCCGGTGGCAACCAGCTTGCCCTTGGCAATGATCAGCACATGGTCACAGACAGCGCTGACTTCCTGCATGATATGGGAGCTGAGGATCACGGTGTGCTCCTGGCCCAGGCTCCGGATGATCTCACGGATCTCAATGATCTGTCTGGGGTCAAGTCCTACGGAAGGCTCGTCGAGGATGATCACGGGAGGCATTCCCAGAATGGCCTGAGCCAGGCCCACTCTCTGACGATAACCTTTGGAAAGGTTTTTGATCAGACGGTTGGCAACATCTTCGATATGGACCATCGCAATGACACGGTCCACTTCATCCTCACGGGAAGCCTTCGGAAGCTTCTTCAGTTCCGAACAGAAATCCAGATACTCCAGCACCGTCATATCCATATACAGGGGCGGGATCTCGGGAAGATACCCGATACTCTTCTTTGCTTCTTCCGGTTCTTCCGTGATATCGTGTCCGTTGATCACGATCTGTCCGCCGGTAGGCGAAAGATAACCGGTCATCATGTTCATGGTCGTAGACTTTCCGGCGCCGTTGGCTCCGAGGAAGCCGTAGATCTGACCTTTTTCCACATGAAACGTCAGGTTGTCAACTGCCACATGGTCACCGTAACGCTTCACAAGATTCTTTACATCGATCACGTCATTGTCCTCCTTATCAGTCGTCAGGTATCTCCTGAGGACTACAATAAAACAATGATAAATATATCGGTAATATGTGTAAAAAATATGAACTCCCTTCCGCGTATTCACGGAAAGGAGTCCCTGATCTTATGAAAAATCTGTGTATTATCTGCTCATGGAATAATAGGCGTCCAGACCGTCGGCAATGCCTTTTACAATAACGGCATCATTTGCCCCGGAAAGGAAGGCTTCATCCCCTTCATTACTGAAATATCCCAGCTCCAGAAAGGCGGAAGGAACTCTGCACCAGTTCAGCTCCGGAAGGGAATTCTGAGGCAGGACTCCCCGGTTATACCTTCCCGTGGACTCCGAATAATTGTTCACCAGACAGGTGGCAAGCTCCAGGCTGTCCGTCTCCAGTCCCGGGGTATAAGGATCATCCTTTCCGGTACATCTGGCCATGCCTCCGGACAAGGCTTTCTCCGGGCTGCTTACGGCTCCCAGATAAATGACTGCGGAGGCTCCGCTGTCTCCTGCGATCTCCGCCTGTTCCCTGCGGCTTAAGTCTCCCGTGTCTGCATCGATCCACATCACGGAATAACCTCTGGCCTTCAGTTCCTCCTTTAAGAGAAGGGCGATCCGGTCCGTCATCTCATCCTCCCGGATCCCGGTGGATGAACCCACAGCCCGTCCCAGGCGTTTCTGAGCCATAACGGAGGAATTTTTTCCTTCCGGCTCCAGAGAAGGATCTGCCGTTCCTCTCGAAGAGGAGATCAGGGCGATCCGTCCGCCGGAGGGAACCACCGTTTCCACTGCATAACCGCAGTTCATATAACCTTCAAACTCACCGGTATTGACATAAAACCATTCGCCGTCATCACTGACACCCAGCTTCTCAACACTGGTCCCCTTTGGTACCGTCACCAGAACCTTTCCTGAGGTGGAGGGCTCTTTTCTGACATTGACATTGGCCGTGGCAAAGATCCGGATCCGCTCGGCACCTTCCGCCTCCGGTTCCTCAAAGAAAAACTCCGGCCCGGTTTTCTCCGGTTCCGTCTCCTGCTCTGTCTGAGGCTCCTTTTCTCCCGGCTGCGGTTCCTTTTGTGTTCCGTCCCCGATGCTTTCTCCTGCCGGACTCTTTTCGGAGGGCTTTGTCCCGGGATCTTTTACTGTTTCTCCGCCGATCCCTGTCTCTTCTCCGCTCTCGCCCGTCGGGTCAACAGCCGGCTTCTTTTCACATCCCGCACAAAACAAAAGAAGACAGCAAAGAAGGAGCAGAGGAAGCTCCCCTGCTCTTTTTGAAATGTCTGATCCCTTTGCGTTATGGAACATTTTCCTCATAGATATCCTCTGAAATCCCGGAGCAATGGCTCCGGGGATCATTTCATTCCTCTTTTGCCCAGGCGGAGGCACATGCAACCGCCCGCTTCCATCCGTTTCTCATCTGTGTCCGCTTGCCATCACCTATGGCGCTGTGGAACACGGCGTCGATCTGCTGATGACTGATCACATCCTCCCTGGAGGAATAAACTCCCGTGGAAAGGCCCGCCAGATAAGCAGCACCCATGGCCGTGGTCTCCACACAGGAGGGACGAAGTACGTCCACATCCAGCAGATCCGACTGGGTCTGCATCAGAAAACCGTTGGCGGAGGCTCCTCCGTCCACCTTCAGGGAACGGACACTGATACCGGAATCTCTTTCCATGGCGCTGATGACATCGCAGACCTGATGGGCTATGGATTCAAGCGACGCCCGGACAATGTGATTTCTCCCGGTACCTCTGGTAACGCCCACAATGGTTCCTCTGGCATACTGATCCCAGTAAGGAGCACCCAGCCCCGTAAAGGCAGGCACCACATAGCAGCCGCCGGAATCCGGGACTCTTCTTGCCAGTTCCTCGGAATCTGCAGCCGAATCGATGAGCTTCATTTCATCCCTGAGCCACTGGACCACTGCTCCGCCCACAAAGATGGAGCCCTCCAGAGCATAGGATACCCGGCCGTTTAATCCCCAGGCAATGGTGGTCACCAGACCGTTCCCGGAGTACACCGGTTTATCACCGGTATTCATCAGCAGGAAACAACCGGTCCCGTAGGTGTTCTTCACATCTCCGGGATAAAAACAGGTCTGTCCGAACAGTGCTGCCTGCTGGTCCCCTGCCGCTCCGCCGATGGGGATAGGCCCGCCGAACAATGCGGGGTCCGTCTCTCCGTAAATGCAGGAGGAGGGCTTCACCTCCGGCAGGATCCCCGCCGGGATATCCAGTTCCTTCAGGATTTCCTCATCCCACTCTAAAGTATTGATATTAAACAGCATGGTCCTGGAGGCATTCGAATAATCCGTCACATGGACCTTTCCGCCGGTCAGCTTCCAGATGAGCCAGGTCTCCACCGTTCCGAAGAGAAGCTTTCCTTCTTCGGCCAGTTTTCTTGCTCCCGGTACATGATCCAGCATCCACTTGATCTTGGTGGCGGAAAAATATGCATCGATAATGAGTCCCGTCTTCTGCTGATACAGCTCCGACAGGCCCTTTCTCTTCAGTTCGTCCGCAATGGGCGCAGTCCTTCTGCACTGCCACACAATGGCGTTGCAGATCGGCTCTCCGGTCTCCTTATTCCACAAAATGGAGGTCTCACGCTGATTGGTGATGCCGATGCCGGCGATCTCAGACGCCTTCACCCCGATCTTATGCATGGCTTCCACCGCCACACCCAGCTGGGTGGACCAGATCTCAGAGGCATCATGCTCTACCCATCCGGGTTCCGGATAGATCTGGGTAAACTCCTTCTGCGCCATGGACAGAACTCTTCCGTGTTCGTCGATGATCATACATCTGCTGCTGGTGGTACCGGCGTCAAACGCCATCAGATATCCGGGCATGGGGGGCCTCCTTTGCTTCGCATTAACAAGGAATAGTTTCCTCAGTTTCGCTTCGGAAACGGGTTACGCCGATTATGTAAACATAATCGGCGACTGTTGCAGGTCTGACGACCTGCAACTATTTCATAAACTCCTGATATTCTTTCAGGACTTCTTTGGTCTCTCCCACCATCTTGATCTCGCCGTCATGGAGCCAGATCACGGTGG
>JAGACB010000025.1 GCA_017614345.1 Lachnospiraceae bacterium | reverse complement strand
GGCAACCATGATCGTGGCACTTGTCTCCGGGGGAGAAGTAAAGACCATGGGACTTCTGCTGGCGGTGGTTACGGTGATCCCTTCGGCCCTTATGTTTACCGCCATCGGGTTTCTGTTCGGAACGCTGTTTAACGAAAAGGCGGCTCCCGGCCTGTGTTCCATCCTGATCTCCCTGGGCTCCTTTGTGGGCGGCATCTGGTTTGACGTGGACGGAGTCGGCGGTCTGATGGCGAAGATCAGCAAATGTACGCCCTTCTATTATGCAACAAAGGCAGCCAGGGCAGCCATTCATCTGGACCTCACTCTTGAGACCTTTGCGATCCCCGTGATCACCGTGCTTATTACGGCTGTGATCATGACATTGACGGCTTCTCTGGTCTTTTCCGGGAAAATGAAGTCTGACCTGGCATAAGGCCTTGCGGCGGTTGAGTTTTCCGTGAAAAAGGGTTATACTTATTTTCGGAGAAATGCTCCCGAACGAGGTTGAAACATGGAGATCAAAGCCCGGATCAGTAAAGAATTTGAGAATATCGAGCTGCATGTCTGTAATCATGAGCTGACGGAGGAGGTCAAGGGAATCCTTTCCGAGCTTCATGGGATCTACGATCTGCAGCTTGCGGCCACCGATGCAAAGGGTGACCGTGTCCTTTTGCGCCCGGGTGACGTGGTTTATTTCTCCGCATCCGGGCAAAAGGTCTTTGCAGGGACCGGGGATGCCGTTTATACCGTGAATGAAAAACTCTACGAGCTGGAAGAGGCCCTGAAGGCGAGCCGGTTTGTGAGGATCTCAAAGTCGGAGATCGTGAACATCCGCATGATCCGGAGCATGGACCTGTCCGTCACCGGAACCATCCGGATCACCATGAAGAACGGATATGAGACTTATGTATCGAGGCGGAATGTGGCCAAGATCAAGGAAATGATGCTTTCGAAGAAGTGATGGATATGGAGGCGTTTATGAAAGAGATGATAAAGGTCGGTCTGAGAAGCTTTGCGATCTCGGCGCTGGCAGGAACATTCATTAATATGCTCATCGATATTATAGTCAACGGTACGGGAATGACCGGTTTTATCTCCATGTCGCCGGACTTTCTGGCACTGTTCCCCACCCCTGTGATCGCTGCGTATGTGAACGTGGTGCTCTACGGGCTTATTGGACTGACATTTGCCTCCATGAGGATTATCTACGAGCAGGAACGGATCGGCTTTGTGCTCCAGAGCCTGATCTACTTTGTGGTTACCGGCGCAGTTGCAGTCTCCATCACGGTTCTTCTGTGGCAGCTTCACAAGTATCCCGTGGGACTCATCTGTGCGCTGACCGGTTACGGGGTCGCACATTTCATCATCATTTCCATCGAATACCGGAGGCTGAAGAAGGACATTCTTCTGATCAATGAACAGTGTGCCGGGTAATTGAGAAACAGTGTATATGGCGACAGAGAACAGATGTGCAGGGGGAAAGAGGAATGGTTTCCTCAGTACTGTACCGTAAAAAATGCGGGAAGGGAAACATATGAACAATATCGCAGTGGGAATGGAAACGCTTCGGATCATTTCCGAGGGAAAATATCAGGCCGGAGGCCGGGAGGTGGTACTTCCGGAGCTGGATTATCAAAAGGCCGTCGTGATCTCTCCGGAGGAGGGACAAAGGCTGATGGAAGCAGGGATCGAAGCCTACAGGAAAGAAAAACGCTGCCGGATCGTGATCAAAAACGCGGATTCCTTTGAGGCCGGCCGGTGCTATGAAAATGCCCTGGTCATGAACTTTGCCAATGCACACAATCCGGGAGGCGGCTTTAAGATCGGAGCCACAGCCCAGGAGGAGTCTCTCTGCAGGTGCAGTACCCTTTATGCATCCATCACCTCCAAGGAAGCTTCCGAAATGTACCACTACAACAATACCCACCTTTCGAGTGTGGAATCCGATTATATGCTGATCTCGCCGAATGTGGCGGTGATCCGGGGAGAGGGATACCGGCTGTTGGAAGAACCGGCGATCCTGGGAGTGATCACGGCTCCGGCACCGAACCGGCGGGGAGCAGCCGTGGCGGCAAGCAAAAAGGTGATCCGTGAGACCTTCTTAAGAAGGATCCGGATCCTGCTCCTTGCAGCCATGAAGCACGGCTACAAAGACCTTGTGCTGGGTGCCTGGGGCTGTGGTGCTTTCGGCAATCCGCCGAAGGAGGTGGCGGGGTATTTTAAGACCGTCATCATTGACGAAGGCTACGGGAACTGCTTTGATGAGATCTGCTTTGCCATCTACGGTAAGGAGGACGGCAGGAACATCACCGCATTCCGGGAAGAGTTCGCGGAATGAGAGCAGTGGTTCGTTGCGAAAATGAGACGGACCGACAAAGATATTTTTCAAAAAAATGGTACAAATGGGTGATATACAGATCCGGGTGGTTTTGTTAAACTTGAAACTGTAACCGGGGGAGACGCAGTATGACTGTCATCGGTCATGCTGCGTTTTTTCTGCAGAAAAAACGGAAGCAGTGCAACTGACAGGAGGGTGCTATGAAGTATGGAAAAGGAAGGCGTGTCTTAAGAAGCGTATTTGCGGTTCTTATGGCACTGTGTATGTGTTTTGGTGTGTTCGGGAATATCCCGAAGGCAGAGGCTCGGATCGTCACTTCCAGAATGAGTGTGACATCCAACATGATCAAGGGAAATGTCAGGAGAAATCCCTCTATGAGCGGGATGCTGACTTCTTCGGGTTATCTCCATTTTTATCAGATGGATCTGCCTGAAAAACGGGAGATTGAGTTGACCTTACATTCCGTTCAGGATGTGATGACCGGGATCTATACCTACACAAATAACAATCGGGCAGGAGAGATCGACAGTGCGGTGCTGCTCTCTACGGCAACGGTGAACACTCTTTCCGAGAATAACAACCATGTTACCTATATTCTCGATGCAGGAAAATATCTGATCGGCGTTCTCAGAGAGGATCCGCCCTCCAGAAACGTTGCTTATGATATTTCCTATCGGGAGTATCCCTTTATCCGTGATGATTCCTATCATATCAGCGGAACTCTTTCCGAGAGAAGGACGGTGGAACGCTGGAAGTTTGAGACCTTTAAAACCGGTAAGGTAACACTGAATAACAACGGTACCGGAGTATCGGGCGTAAATGCTACTGTATATGACGAGGCCGGCAGGAAGGTGATTGAAAGCGTTATAATGAATTCCGGAAGACCGAAGTATGATTTTTATCTTCAGAAGGGCGTCTATTACCTTGATTTTTCCGTAGTGAATTCCTATACAAGGAAGTACGGAGATTACGGTTATGATTTTCAGTTTACGAGTACCTATGACTCCTATGAGGAGACGGAAAAGAGTAACAACGGCAGTGATGCTACTGCAACTCCGGTCAATCAGATGTTTTCCATGTCCGGAACGCTGACGGCCAATGAGCCTGCCAGGACCTCTGACGGTTATGCCGTGGATACCTACCTTTTCAACATTTATGACAGTTCGGTAGCTCCGAATCTGACTCTGTTTTCCAATATCCGGTCCTGTTCACTTTCGATCTATCGCATTAAAAACGGGCGCTTTTACCTTGAGTACTCGGAGGAATTTGGACCGGAAAATGACCTGCATTCCGAAGAAGTCTGGGCAGCCGCTTCGATCCCGACTCTTTCCAAGGGAGAGCATTATCTGAAGATTTCTTCCAAGCATACCGGTGAATACAGCTTAATGATCCATCAGGAGCCGACAAAGTATGTTGCCCTTCCCGATGTTACCGTAACAACCGGGGAAACAGCACTATTCCTGAATGATACCCTGGCATACTACAAATACGGAAATTCCGACTTTTCCTATGAAATGAGCCGCCCCGGTTTTGTTCGTATCGGAGTAGCTGAAATAGGCGGGAGAAAGGTCAAAAACTCTCTGATCGGAGATAAGGCAGGCCGTGTCAGTGTAGCTGCATACGGAAAAGACAGTGACGGGAATTATATCCAGGGATATTTTGATGTGATCGTGGAGTTTACGGACGTGATGCATCAGGAAGGAACTGCAGATCCGTATTATTATGAACCCGTATACTGGGCTGCTACCAAAGGCATCACCGGCGGTGTTTCGGACAGCGACGGAGTAGCCAGAAGATTCGATCCTCAGGGAAAATGCACCCGTGCACAGATGATCTCCTTCCTCTGGCGTATGGCCGGTTGTCCGGAACCCAGAACCTATACGGAATTCTCTGACGTGAAGTCAACGGACTATTTCTACAAGGCTGTTTCCTGGGCGCAGGAGAAGGGCATCACCGGAGGATATTCCGACGGAACCTTCCGCCCTCAGAACGTCTGCACCAGGGCTCAGGCCGTTACCTTCATTTACCGTATGGAAGGCTGTCCCGAAGTCATGTCAACCTCCGGAGTATCCTTTAATGATATTGATCTTACGGATAACAAGTATTATAACACCGCAGTTCTCTGGGCAGTAGAGAACGGTATCACCGGCGGTTATTCCGACAAAACCTTCCGTCCTGACGGAACCTGCACCCGTGCTCAGATGGTGACCTTCCTGAATCGTGATGAAGGCCTTCACGGTGTGGGCTGACGGATCTGTACCTGTCCGTATGAAAAAGTGATCAGGTATCATATCAGAATACAGGCTTCGGCATTCTTTGCCGGGGCCTGTTTCATTTTTCTTGACGGAAGATCGTGAATCACATATAATCGTTTAAAATAATAACGGTCTGACAGGACCGGCGGAAAAGAAGAATTCTTATGATGGATAATAAACAGAGAATCCTGATCGTGGAAGATGATAAGAGCACCAATCAGGTCATCAGTGAAGTGATGAAGGAAGAGGGCTTCGAGGTGGTTCGGGCGTTTGACGGAGAAACTGCGCTGGAGCTGTTCTTTCAGCAGAAGACGGACCTGGTCCTTCTGGATATCATGCTTCCGAAAAAGAGCGGCCTGGAGGTGTTAAAGGAGATCAAGACCTCAAGCCGGGTTCCGGTGATCATGCTTACGGCAGTGGGAGATGAATATACCCAGATCAAAAGCTTTGACATGCAGGCAGATGAATATGTCACGAAACCATTTTCCCCCATTGTTCTGGCCAAACGGGTGAAGGCACTGTTAAGACTGACGGATCCCGTGGAGAACAGTATTGTTATGATCGGGGAAAATGAGGTGAACTTTTCTTCGTATGAGGTTGTGCGGAAGGGGGAGAAGATCCCTTTCACCACCAGGGAGCTTCAGCTGTTAAAGTTCCTGATCGAAAACAAAGGACTGGTCCTTTCGAGAGATCAGATCCTGGAACGGGTCTGGGGATACGGCTTTGACCCCGGAGACAGAACGGTGGATACACATATCAAAAACATCCGGAAGAAACTGGAGATCCCCTGCATCAGCACTGTCAAGAACGCGGGATACCGGTTTGATCCTCCGGAAAGATAAGGGATAAGGAAGCATGAAAAGCATTTTTTCAAAAACATTTTTCAGCTCGATCATACTGACACTGGCAGTTGTCGGACTGTCCTTCCTGCTGATCTGGCTTCTGATGCCCCGGTTGTATATCCGGTACAAGGAGCAGCTTCTGGAGTCGGACCTTCGGGAGATCCTCATGGAGGGCGAAGGAAAGGATCTGACCGAGATCAAAAAGCTGGTTTCGAAGGTGGCGGATCGGAAAAACTACGTGGCGGATCTTTATGATCAAAGCGGAGAAATGATCATGAATCACGGCCTGCAGACCGTGACCTCTTATACAATGGAGGCGGACGGCACTTCTGAGGAACAGATCGGAGAGTATCAGATCACGGTACGGGTTCTTTCGAAGGATGGAACGATCAGGGATTCCGGGCAGGAGACCTATTCCCTGGTCCTTCTGTCTTCGCTGGAGCCGGTGGATGAGGCTAAGGATGTGATCCTGCGTCTCTTACCCATGGTTCTGGCCATATCGGTGCTGCTTACGGTGCTATTCTCCTATGTTCATGCCAGAATGATCACGGGGCCCATCGGAAATATCTCGAGTACCGTGAAGAAAATGAAGACTCTGGACCGGGACGCCCTCTGTGATACCGGCTCGGAAGATGAAATCGGAAATCTGGCGGGGAATATCAATGAACTTTACGGACGGCTCATGAGATCCATAGACGAGCTTCAGGAGGAGTATGACCGGAAGACGGCCATGGAGAAGGAACGGATGGACCTGATGCTGGCGGTTTCCCATGAACTGAAAACGCCTCTCACCTCGGTCAAGGGAATGCTGGAATGCATGCAGTACAACGTGGGTGTGTACAAGGATCATGAAACTTATCTGAAGGAATGCGTGGATAAGGTAGATGAGATGACGGGGTTGATCAGCGAGACTCTTGCTGCGTCCAAACTGGGGATCTCTGAGGTCGGCGTAAAGGAGCCGGTGGATCTGGGGGAGACGGTGGCAGAGCTGATCTCGGAATATGAACTGATCGCATTGAAACGAGGTGTTTCGTTTGAAACGGGAGATTTCGGAGGAAAGAAGCTCATGACCTCCCGGGAGCTGTTTCAGAAGGCTCTCTCCAATATCATCTCCAACGCCGTGAAGTATTCCGACCGGAACGGAGTGGTAAGGATCCGCCTCTCGGAAGCTCACCTCGTGGTGGAGAATCCCTGTACCCCCTTAAAGAAAGAAGAACTGGAGGGGCTGTTCCTGCCGTTTGTCAGGAAAGAGGAAAATGAAGAAGGCGGTCACGGACTGGGCCTGTATCTTACCGACAGGATCCTGAAGGTCTGCGGGATCGAGTACCGGTTTGAGCCCTTTGAGGGCGGAATGAGGTTTTCGTTGAAACTAGAATAATACTTGTTATGGATGATTTGTAGAGTACGGATGATTTCGGATTCTTATACCGATTGTATAGGATAGGGATGATATCGCATTTGATTACCGATCATACAGGGGCTTTTTCCTCTGTATGATCGGTATTTTTCTTTTATTTGTCTGAGGGTGGCCTGCAAAAAAGATTTTTCAACTTCATACAGGCTTCACATTGGAAGCATAAGTTCCTCTACAGAAAAAATTTTTCAGGGTGCCAAAGCACCTTGAACCCATAAGGAGGAACCTATATGTTTATTATCCAAAATGCACTGAAGAATCTCGGACGGAACAAGGGACGGTGTATCCTGCTCTGGCTTTTGATCACGGCGGTCCTTACTGCAGCAACGGTGGTCATGCTGATGAAGGATGCAACCAAGGCCTGGTCCGAAGGATACCGCGACACCTTCGGAGTGGAGGTGGGGCTCGGGACCGACTGGGAGTATGCCAGGGATCATTGTCAGACCGTGGAAACGGTTTTGGAAGACGGCTCCGTGGAGACAACTTCATTTTTCGAAGCGGAATCGGTTCCCATGGAAACCCTGGAAAACTTTGCGGACTCGGAACTTGTGCAAAAGGCGGAATTGTCCGGGTACGTAAGGTATGCTTCCGACAGCATAAAACCGGTGGAGCTGGGCGAAAACATGATGGTCCTGGACGGAATGAGCCCGGAAGAGCTTTGTGAGGTGTACGGTGTGGAAACCGAAAAGGACCTGCTGCAGTATATGTCGGAAAAAGAACTGCAGGAGATCTATTCCTACAAGAAGAATACCAACGGCCTCATCTATGCCTACAGCGATCCGGCCTATATCAGGGAGTTTCGGGAAGGAAAGAAGAAACTGAAGGAGGGCCGGTTCTTTGAAAACAAAGGGGAAGCCGTGATCGGGGACGAACTGGCGGATAAGAACGGCCTGAAGCCGGGAGATAAGATCACGGTCAGCAGCGGCAAAAAGGGGGAGGATGCCGAGCGGGAACTGACGGTGGTGGGGATCTTTTCAGACCTGTACGCCGAGGCCAATCAGGCGGATGTGTGGATAGGATTTTCCAGGAATGATATCCTGATCGGATATGAAACCTACCGGGAACTGGGATTCGGAGGGAGAACTCCCTTCATGGATGAGATCAAGTACTTTGTGAAGGATCCGGATTCTCTGGAGAGCTTTGAAAAGGAGGTCCGTGCAAAGGGGCTTCCGGAATGCTATCAGCTGCAATATGACGTGACGGAATATGAAAAGATCGTGGGACCTGTCCAGAAGGCCTCCGCCATGGCAGGGACCTTCGGGAAAATAGTTC
>JAGACB010000180.1 GCA_017614345.1 Lachnospiraceae bacterium | reverse complement strand
TTTACCCTTTACTACAGCATGAAGGATAGTGGTAGATCCTGTAGGAGTAGGAACTCTCTGAGCAGCACCGATAAGCTTGCCGTTCAGTTCAGGGATAACAAGACCGATTGCCTTTGCAGCACCGGTGGAGTTGGGAACGATGTTTGCAGCACCTGCACGAGCTCTTCTCAGGTCACCCTTTCTGTGAGGACCGTCAAGGATCATCTGGTCGCCGGTGTAAGCATGGATCGTGCTCATGATACCGCTCTGGATGGGAGCATAATCGTTAAGAGCCTTAGCCATAGGTGCCAGACAGTTGGTGGTGCAGGATGCAGCAGAGATGATCTGATCTTCAGCGGTCAGAGTCTCGTTGTTTACATTATAAACGATGGTCTTAAGATCATTACCAGCAGGTGCGGAGATAACTACCTTCTTAGCACCGGCATTGATGTGAGCCATGGACTTATCCTTGGAGCAGTAGAAACCTGTGCACTCCAGAACTACGTCTACGCCGATCTCTCCCCAAGGAAGCTCAGCTGCGTTAGCCATTGCATAGATCTTCAGAGTCTTGCCGTCTACGGTGATGGTGTTAGCTTCATCATCAGCTGTTACTGTGTGAAGGTTCTCACCGATCTTTCCGGTGTATCCGCCCTGAGCGGTATCATACTTTAACAGATGTGCAAGCATGGAAGGCTTGGTCAGGTCGTTGATTGCAACAACCTCATAACCTTCAGCACCAAACATCTGTCTGAATGCAAGACGACCGATACGTCCAAAACCGTTAATTGCTACTTTAACTGCCATTTCATTAACCTCCTGTATTTCAAAGTAGAAACTTTGTGAAATCTATATCATTGTATAGACTTTCGATCAAAAAAGCAAGTGCTTTTTTTGTGAAATTTAGAAGAACACACTTCCGGTCCCAAAGAACCTTCTGCTTTTCGCATCAGTTCTGCTCTTTTCTCTCGGAAAGGATAAATGTGATCAGGTCCTCCGCATAAGGAAGAGACTCGATCCAGTCGCAGAAGGTGTGCCATTCCGCCAGCTTGTGGTGTCTTCTGGACGCATAGATATTGATCAGCGTCTCATAATTAAAGGTCAGGGTCCGCATCTGGTTGTAGCTGGAGGGCAGAAGCTGGATCATATCATACCAGTCTTCCTTCTGCTTGGACTCCACATATTTCAGACGGATCTTTTCGAGTTCCTCCACCACTCCTTCCAGAACCTTTAAAGTTCCGGGAGTCATATGATCGTGAGAAAAATCATCCAGCTCGAAGGGCTTTGCGGCGATCTTATGCATGGTACTTGTGGAATTGGCAACGGTGGCCACCTTGTAGGTATCGTATTCCTTCCACCAGTACAGAGGTGCGGTGACATCCACACTGACAAAGATCATCCGGAGATATTTTCTGTGGTCTGACCCGGCTCTTGCCAGGCGTCTTGCCAGATCCAGGTCGTTGGGTCCGAAGACAAAGGTTCCGTCTTCCTTATAATAGGAATCGGAGCGACTCCAGGAATTCATGGGGTTACGGGCCCCCCGGATGGCATTGTCAAAATTCATGACGCTTCCCCGTTCAATGGTCAGCATGCTGTACTTCCTCCTTCCGTGATGACTGTTCCGGCTCTGCCTGCAAGGGCAGCCTTCAAAAACTCGGCCGATGTGATGACGGATCTTCTTCCCTCTCCCTTGGATGCGAAATCTGCCGCTGCAAAAAGCTTGGGATGAGAGGAATGACGCTCTAAGTTCTCCTGCTCCAGGATCTTGAAAGCCTCGTCAGAGGAAAGATTTGTAAGAACCTTCTCTCCCTCTTTTCCTTCATTAATGACCATCTTGTCAGCTGCAGTCAGGAAAATGAGTGTGTCAGCCCCCAGGTCCAGAGCCAACTTCTCTGCTGCCTCATCCTTCTCGATGACGGCACTGGCGCCCTTTAAGCGAACTCCCTGCTCCAAGACGGGGATTCCGCCGCCGCCTGCTGCAACCACGATCTGTCCTGCCGCAAGAAGAGCCTTGATGGCATCCAGCTCATAGATCTCTACGGGCTTCGGAGAAGAAACGATCCTGCGATATCCTTCCTCATCGGAACCGGTCACATGATTTCCCTTCTGAACTTCCTTTTCCGCCTCTTCCTTGCTCATCACTCTTCCGATGGGCTTCACCGGTGTCTGGAACGCATTGTCAAAGGGATCCACCTTGGTCTGGGTGATCAGGGTGGTGACTGTCTTGAAGACACCTCTGGTCAGAAGCTCGGTACGGATCTCATTCTGAAGGTCATATCCGATATATCCCTGGCTCATGGCGTTGCAGACGGACATGGGTGCAGGGGTGAACTCCGGATGATGAACGGCAAATTCATTCATTGCCGCATGGATCATACCGATCTGTACACTGTTTGAGTGGGTAATGACCACCTGATACTTTGCCTGTACCAGATCCGCGATGGCCATGGCAGCTTCCTTTACCGCCAGCTTCTGCTCCGGGATCTTTGATCCGAAGTAATTTCTTCCGATTGCTACTACCGCCAATTTCTGCTCCATTGCTTTATCCTCCTTTGGGATGGAAATCTTAATTTATGTCATGGCCGCAGGTTTCACCTGCCGCCTGGCGAGTCAAAACTGATCTAAAACTCAATTCTCTCCGGTTTTCTCCGGATATATCTGTAAAGAGCGCGAACGTTACATGCTTCCAGCACTTCCTTAACGCGGTCGAAATCCGCCGCCACATCCATGCTCCTGTGGGCATCCGCTCCTACAGTGATGATCTCACCGCCCAGCTCCAGATACCGTCTGATGACCAGAGGGTTGGGATTGGGCCAGGCCTGATCCTTCCGGTAGGCAGCGCTGTTGATCTCAAGTCCCTTGTCCTTCCGGATCAGAACCTTCAGGATCTCATCAATAAGGTCCATGTTCTCCAGGATCACTTCGTCATTCTTCCCCTCCGGCATGGGAACACCGTAACGGGTCACGTAATCCAAATGCCCTAAGACGTCAAAACAGTCCAGTACGGAGACATTTTCCAGAGTCTCCTCCAGATACTTCCGGTAGACCATCCCGCAGGGATACTCCTCCCAGACCGTCTGATAATAGGGGTCGGTATTGAAAACTACATGCTGGGAGCCGATGCAGAAATCAAAGGGCCAGTCATGTAAGGTCTTTGAGATCCTCTCACCTAAGTGGGGCTGCATGCCCATTTCCACGCCGATCAGGATCCGGATGCGGCCTTCATATTCCTCCCGAAGGGCCGTCAGCTCGTGAAAATAGTCCTCGATGTTAAAATCAAACAGGATCTCCGGATCGGGGAAATCATAATCAATATGGTCCGTAAAGCAGATCGTGTCAAGTCCTTTTTCCAGTGCCGCCTCGATATTGTCCCGGGGCAGAGCCTCGGAATCCGCAGAAAATGCACTGTGCATATGCAGATCTGTTTTGATCATCTTGTTCCTCCTTGGTTGCAGGTCTTCGATATGATCACTCATTAAGTTGCAGGTTTCAATGTGATCACTCTTCGGTTTATGGTCTTTGATGTGATCACTCCTCGGAAAGTTCCTCCCACTCTGCATAGAGTGCTTCCAGCTCTTCCTCGATCTTACCGATCTTTTCGGACAGCTCCATGAGCCGTTCGGGATCCGAACAATACTCGTCCTTGGAGAGGTCTGCCGTGAAGGCATCCTTCTGTCCTTCCAGAGCTTCGATCTTCTCTTCCACCTTCTTCAGGTCGTTCTGACGCTTCCGAAGTCTTGCCTGTTCCTGTTTCTGGGCCCGGTAATCCGCAGCCCCTGAGGGAGCGGCATTCTCTGCCGGACGGGTTCCGGAGGCGCCATCTGCGCTTTGAGCACCATCCCGAAGAAGATGGCCTGCAGCCTTCGGATCCGTCTGAAGACGGCCGGTGACCAGTCCCTGCTCCAGAAGCTCCTGCTTTTTCTCCAGATAATAATCATAGTTTCCCAGGTAGTTATGGAAGGATGCATTTTCCAGTTCCAGGATCCTGGTGGCAGTCCGGTTGATGAAATATCTGTCATGGGACACGTAAAGAAGGGTCCCTTCATAGCGGTTCAGTGCATCCTCCAGGATCTCCTTGGAGAGGAAATCCAGGTGGTTGGTGGGCTCATCCAGGATCAGGAAGTTGCCGGAGGAGAGCATGAGCTTGGCCAATGAAAGGCGTCCACGCTCGCCGCCGCTTAAGTCATCCGTCAGCTTGAACACATCATCCCCGGTAAAGAGGAAGGAGGCCAGAAGGTTTCTGATCTCCGTATTGGTCATATCCGGGTAATCGTCCGAGATCTCCTCGAAAATGCTGTGGCCGGAGGTCAGAAGGTGCTGCTCCTGATCGTAGTAGCCGATCTTGACATTAGAGCCCAGCTCTAAGCTTCCCTCATCCGCATCCGTCATGGAATTGATGATCCGAAGGAGGGTGGTCTTTCCGGTTCCGTTGCTGCCGATGACAGCCACTCTCTCTCCCTTTTTGATATCGATGTCCGCATGGGAGAAGAGGCACACGGGGCCGTAGCTTTTGGACAGATCACGGATGGTCAGAACGTCCTTTCCGCTTTCCGTATCCGTGGTAAAGGTGACGTGCATCTTTGCCGAGTCCTCACCGGTGGTGGGACGGTCCAGGCGTTCGATCTTCGCCAGAGCCTTCTCCCGGCTCTCCGCCCGTTTAATGGACTTCTCCCGGTTAAAGGATTTCAGCTTTGCAATGACCGCCTCCTCATGGGCTATGCGGTCCTGCTGCTTTTCATAAGCCTTGGCTTCTGCTTCCAGAAGGGCTTTTTTCTTAACGGCATAATCACTGTAATTTCCCTTAAAGACCGTCACCTTTCCGAGATCGATCTCAATGATCTTGGTGGCGATCCGGTCCAGGAAATACCGGTCGTGGGATACGATGAGTACCGCACCCTTATAGTTCTGGAGAAAGGTCTCCAGCCAGGTGATGGAGGCTAAGTCCAGGTGGTTGGTGGGCTCATCGAGCAGGATCAGGTCGGGGCCCGAAAGAAGGAGCCTGGCCAGAGCCACTCTGGTCTTCTGTCCTCCGGAGAGGGTTCCCAGCTTTTTGTCAAATTCCTCCGGTGCAAATCCCAGTCCCTTTAAGACACCGGTGATCTCGCTTTCCAGAGCATAGCCGTTCTTTAACTCAAACTCATGGTTGGCGTTTGTGTAACGCTCCATCAGGCGTTCCAGCTCTTCCCCCGAGGTGTGCTTCATCTGCGCTTCTAAGGAGCGGAGGCGATTCTCCAGATCCACCACCTCCTGCCGGACACTTTTTACTTCTTCATAGATACTTAATTCCGGATCCCGGTCCTGATGCTGGGCCAGGTATCCGATGGTTTTATCTTTGGCTGTGACCACCTCACCGGTATCCGGGGACATTTCCCCGATCAGGATCTTCAGAAGGGTGGATTTGCCGGCGCCGTTGACACCCACCACCGCTGCCTTTTCGTGGTCTTCGATAAAGAATCCCGCATTTTTCAGGATCACTTTTTCGGAAAATGCCTTGCCGATGTTATGACAGGACAGTATCATATATTCCTCTTTCTGACTCTGTCGAAGTGCTTCTTTTCAAAAAAACTCCGACAGTGGTCGTTTGATCCACAGAAGGAACAAACGGTTCTTATGATTCTTTTGTCTTCACGCGGCCTTCCCACTCTGCAGGGACCATGGCGGAGATCCGGATGCCCTCGGGAAGATATTCTTCCTTCAGGACCTGTCCGTACTGATGGATCAGAGCCACCTTTCCGGCCTCCTCAAAGGGATAGACACAGTTGATGTAGACCTTGCTCCGAAGAAGGATCCGGCGGACTCCCTCCAGAACCTCTTTGGTTCCGGAGCCGTCCTTTGCCGAGATCCGAAAGGTCTCTTCCGCCTCCGAATCCCGTAAAATGGCATCCGGGGATGCCAGGTCCATCTTGTTGAATACCGTGATCACGGGCTTGCCGCTGATCCCCAGGGACTGAAGGGTGTCATAGACCACCCTCAGGTGCAGGGCCAGATCCGGGTCGGATGCATCCGCCACATGCAGGATCACATCCGCATAGGCTGCCTCCTCCAGTGTGGAGCGAAAGGCTTCCACCAGGTGATGGGGCAGTTTATTAATGAGTCCTACCGTATCCGTAAAGAGCACGGTTTCCCCGTCCTCCAGCTTACATTCCCTGGTGGTAGGATCCAGGGTGGCAAATAACTGATCCTCGGCGTAAACTAAGGAACCGGTCAGAGTATTTAACAGGGTTGATTTTCCCGCATTCGTATAACCCACAATGGCAACCACGGGAACGGAGTTCTTCATCCGGCGGGCCCGGTTCACTTCGCGTCTTGCCTGAACCTCCTTCAGTTCCGCCTTTAACACAGAGATCCGCTCGTGGATCACACGGCGGTCCACCTCCAGCTTCTTTTCTCCCGGACCTCTGGTACCGATGCCGCCGCCGGTTCTGGAAAGGGAACGTCTGAGGCCCACCAGTCTGGTGGCCTGATAGCGGAGCATGGCCAGTTCCACCTGGATCTTTCCTTCACTGGTCTGGGCTCTTGCCGCAAAGATATCCAGGATCAGCATGGTGCGGTCCACCACCTTGCAGCCCAGGATCTCCGTCAGGTTTCTGAGCTCCGCAGGGGACAGTTCATCATCACAGATCACTCCGTCTGCTTCGGTCTCCCAGATAAGTTCCTTTAATTCTTCCAGCTTACCCTTTCCGAGGTAAGTTCCGCCGGAAGAGATCTGCTCCCGTTTCTGCATGATCCTTCCCACAGCCACTGCGCCGGAGGTATCCGTCAGGCGTTCCAGCTCATCTAAGCTCCGGTTTCCGTCTGCCTCATTCTGTCCCGGTCCCAAAGCGGCAACCAGGACCATCCGCTCCGGTCTTTCTTTTGTTTCGATCATATATTACCGTAAATCCTTTTTTACCTTTATTCGCTTTGTCCGCTGAGCTTCTCCATCAACGTATTGTACTCCTCGATCGCCAGACGGTCCTGAGGATAACGCTCCAGATAGGAGGTCAGGGTTGCATATGCCAGTTCATCCTGACCGCTCTTTTCATAGGCGATCACCAGATTCCAGCGGATCTTCGGAAGGTCCATGGAATCCACCTGAGCCGTAGCCTGCTGCAGATGATTGATGGCAAGGTTGTACTTTTCCTGCTCGATCTCGCAGACAGCCAGCTCATTTAAGAGGCGGACGTCACTGCCGAAGGTCTCGATACATTTTTCATAGACCTCAGCCGCACCGGCATAATCTCCGCTGTCCGCATAGCTTGCAGCCAGTGTCAGACAGGCTCCGGAGCGCTCCCAGAGATCATCCACCTGAAGAAAGGCCTTGATGGCATCCTGATAAGCTCCGTGGAAATAGTAGATCTCGCCGTTGGCCAGATTCCGCTCACTGTCGTTCCTGGCAGCCTCCAGCGCCCGGTTTACATACTCCATGGCATGGTCATTGTCCCCCATGCCGTTTAAGATATAGTAGATGTCGATGAGCAGTGCAAAATCACCGTCTCCCGCCGCATCCACCGCACTGGTGAAGTCATCCAGAGCCGCCTGACGGATCTCATCATCCAGGTCGGGCCTCGCAAGCCTTGCCATGGCTCTGCGGAAATAGTTTTCCGACAGGTTCCACTTAAGGCCGATCAGGGCCGTATAGGTTTCAGACGCCGCAATGGGCTTATTGTAGAGCATCTGGGCCTCTGCCCGGTACTCCAGCACATCATAATCCACGGGATCCGTGATCAGAGTTGCCAGATTCGTTGCATTGTCAAAGGCCTCAAGGGCCTGCTCATAATCTCCCTGCTGCATATAGGCAATGCCGAGGGCACGATAGACTTCCTTCTCCTGAGTGGAAACGGAAAGGGCCTTCTGGAGTTGCTCCATTGCCGCCTCATCATCCCCCAGCTTCAGATAAGCCAGAGCCTGATTGCTGTAATACTTTGCAACGGTGCCGTCCTCGGATGCCGCCTGCTCAAAGGCCACCAGAGCCTCATCATAACGCCCCTTGGCAAAGGCCTCCTCCCCCAGACGGTTACTGGTCTCCGCCGCAGAATCATTTCCGCAGCCGCCGAGAGTCAGCACTGCCGGCGCCAGAATAAACAGAGCCGTCAGACCGGAAAGGATCCGCCGCATATGACCCTTCCCGTTTAAGGAAGGTGATTGTCGTTTTTTGTTCCTGCAGTTTTTCACGATCAAAACTCTCCTGCTCCGTCTCCGATATCAACAACATAGAAATCCGCCGCATAACCGATGGCGGAAACATATTCTTCTCCCACATTCCGGATAAATGCATCGATGGCATCCTCCCGGACTATGCTGACCGTACAGCCGCCGAAGCCTGCTCCGGTCATTCTCGAGCCCAGCACACCTTCCTGCTTCCAGGCGCTTTCCACCAGGGTATCCAGCTCCCGTCCGGTGACCTCATAGTCATCCCTCAGGGAAATGTGTGACTCGTTCATAAGCTTTCCGAAGGCTGCCACATCACCATTTTCCAGAGCCTTAACCGCTTCCACGGTACGGGCATTTTCCAGAACCGCATGACGGGCCCGCTTTCTCATCACGGGATCCGTGATCAGGGAAGAAACCTCTTCAAACTCCTCGGGAGTAAGGGCTCCCAGGGAAGGAACGTTCTTTTCCTTTTGGATCATGGCCAGGGCTGCTTCGCACTCGCTGCGACGCTCATTGTACTTGGAATCCCCCAGGCCTCTCTTTTTGTTACTGGAGGCAATGACGATCCGTGCACCCTCCAGCTTCAGAGGTGCATAAGTATACTGCAGAGTTGCCGTATCCAGGAAAATGGCATGATCCTTCTTGCCCATGGCAATGGCAAACTGATCCATGATGCCGCAGTTCACGCCGTTAAAATGATTCTCCGAATACTGACCGATCAGGGCCAGCTCCTGATTGTCCACGGAAAAGCCGAAGAGTCCCCGAAGGGCTACGCCGGTCAGAAGCTCCACGGAGGCCGAGGAGGAAAGTCCAGAACCGTTGGGGATATTGCCGTAGATCAGCATATCAAAGCCGCACTCCGGCACCATTCCCCGCTCAGACATGGCCCATACCACGCCTCTGGGGTAATTGCTCCAGCCTGCTTCCTTCGTATTGACAATGTCCCGGATGGAACTCTTCAGAACGCCCCTGTGAGGGAAGTTCAGAGAGAAAAAGCGCATCAGGTCATCGTCCCTCTTCCGGATGGCTCCGTAGGTGCCGATGGTCAGTGCACAGGGAAATACATGTCCCCCGTTGTAATCCGTATGCTCTCCTATCAGATTGACTCTGCCGGGAGCAAAGAAGGTAAGGATCTCTCCTCCCTTTCCCATTTTTTCTTCAAAGTTTTTGATCAGTTCTTCTCTGGTCATATTCCACACATTCGGTCACAGCTGTTTTCGGACCGTTCCTCTCTGAGATTCTCTTCGGATCTTCATCCTTCATTTGGCCGGATCATTCATCCTTCTTTCGGGCTTCTTTTCATCCTTCTTCCGGCCTTCTCTTCATCTTTCTTCCGACCTTCTCTTACGCCTCATCCCACTCATAAGGAGTTTCCTGATATACGTAGAAGTTAAGCCAGTTGCTGTAAAGCGTATTGGCATGACCTCTCCAGGTAAGAAGGGGGGTGATCCGGGGATCGTCCTGTTCATAATAATGTTCGGGGATATCCGGGTTTAAGCCCTTTCCCAGATCCCTGTGATATTCCATATCCAGTGTCATCCGGTCATATTCGGGATGGCCCAGAACGTAGACCTCTCTTCCGTCCTTGCTACAGACCAGGTAAGGACCTGCCTCTCTTGATTCTGCCAGCAGCACGAGGGAAGGATCCTTTTCGATATCCTCTCTCTTTACGCCGAAGTAGCGGGAATGAGGGGCGTCAAAGACGTCGTCAAAGCTCCGCACCAGAGGGATCCTGCGGTCCAGGACACGGTGACGGTAGATGCCGGAGAGCTTCCGCTCCAGAGGCTCCTTCTCGATCCCGTGCAGATAGTAAAGACCTGCCAGAGCGCCCCAGCAGATATACATGACAGAAGTCACGTGGGTGCGGCTCCAGTCGATCATCTGGGTGATCTCCTCCCAGTATTCCACCTCTTCAAAATCCAGCTTCTCCACCGGTGCTCCGGTAATGATCATACCGTCAAAGTGCTGATCCTTCACGGAGGAAAGATCCGTGTAGAACTGGTTCAAGTGACTGGCCGATGTATTCTTTGACTCATGGCTCACCACATTCAAAAAGGTCATCTCCACCTGGAGCGGTGAGTTGGACAGCGCCCGAAGGAGCTGTGTCTCATAGTCCTGTTTGATGGGCATCAGGTTCAGGATGCAGATCCGTAAAGGACGGATATCCTGGGACATGGCCCGGTTTTCATCCATGACAAAGATATTTTCCGCTTCCAGCGTCTCTCTTGCGGGAAGATGATTTGGTACCTTAATCGGCATTTTCCGTATACCTCCTGAGGAACTCCTCCTCCGAAATGATCGGAATTCCCAGTTCCTTTGCTTTTTTATTCTTTCCGGATGTGCTGGTCACGTCATTGTTGATCAGCGCCGTTGTATTCTTTGAAACGGACGATGCCGCCTTTCCGCCCAGACTCTCAATGAGATCCACCAGTTCATTCCGGTTGGAAAAATGCTCCAGAGAGCCGGTGATCACAAAGGTCATACCGATAAGGCCGCCGTCAGTCTTCTTTGCCTCCTGCTCCAGTTCCAGGCAGGCCAAAAGTTTCTCTGCTTCGGCACGCTTTGCAGGATCGGCAAAGAATTCCACCCAGTCCCGGGCCATGACGTCACCGACGCCGGAGACTGCACTTAACTCTGCTTCCGAAAGGTCCATCATCCGGGCAGCATCCCCTGCAAACTCGCTTGAAAGGAGCTTTGCATTGGCAACACCGATACCGGGAACTCCCAGACTGAAGAAGAATCTGGCCGCATTGCTCTTTCTCGAGCGCTCCACGGCTTCCATGAGTTTTTCATAAGAGCGACGTCCGAAGCCCTCCAGGTTCACGATTCTCTCCTCGTGATCCGCCAGGGAATACAGGTCTGCCAGCTCCCTGATGAGGCCCTCATCGATAAAGGTCTCCAGGGTTGCCTCGGAAAGTCCTTCAATATTGAGGCCCTCCCGGGATACCGCCTGCTCAAACCGCTTGATCTGTCTTGCGGGACAGTCCGGATTGGTGCAGTACAGGGTCTGAACGTCATTTTCCTCCTGGATCCTGGTGGCTCCGCCGCAGACAGGGCAGAATTTCGGAACCGGATCCGGGCCCATGCCCGTTAAGTTAGCTGCGATCTGGGGAATGATCATATTTGCCTTAAAGACACTGATCCGGTCGCCCTTCCCGAGCTTTAACTGCCGGAGAATGGATACGTTATGCACACTTGCTCGCTGAACCACGGTGCCTTCCAGCTCCACCGGCTCAAAAACTGCCACCGGATTAATGAGGCCGGTGCGGGACGCCATCCAGTCAATGCCGAGAAGCGTGGTCTCCGCCGTCTCATCCTTCCACTTAAAGGCAATGGAGCCTCTCGGGAACTTGGCAGTCCTGCCTAAGGACCGTCCGTAGGCAATATCATTATAGGAGAGCACCAGGCCGTCGGAAGGGATCTCCATGGTCTCGATCCGC
>JAGACB010000179.1 GCA_017614345.1 Lachnospiraceae bacterium | reverse complement strand
GGTGGATAAGCGGTGAGCTATGGCGATGATGGTGCGGTTGCCGGCCATACGACCGATGGCAGCCTGGATCTGCCGCTCCGTCTGAACGTCCACGGAAGCGGTTGCCTCGTCGAGCACGATGATGGGGGAATTCCGCAGAATGGCTCTGGCAATGGCCACACGCTGCTTCTGGCCTCCGGAAAGCCTGAGACCACGCTCTCCTACCTGAGTTTCATAACCCTCCGGCATGTGAAGGATGTCCTCGTGGATATTGGCGGCCTTGGCAGCCTCCACGATCTCCTCGTGAGTGGCATCCGGCCTTGCATAGCCGATATTTTCCTCGATGGTCCCGTTAAAGAGGAAGGTATCCTGAAGCACCGGGGAAATATGACTGCGCAGGCTGTGGAGGGTCACCTCCCGGATGTCCTGACCGTCGATCAGGACCTTGCCCTCCACGGGATCGTAAAAGCGTGAGATCAGCTGGGTAGCCGTGGTCTTTCCAACACCGGTGGGACCTACCAGGGCCACCATCATCCCGGGCTTACAGGAAAATGACACGTCCTTTAAAACAGGAACGCCGTTGCTGTAATGGAAGCTTACATGATCAAAGGCCACAGCCCCTTCCACGTGATCCAGGGTTTTGGCATTTTCCGCATCCGTAATGGCGGAAGGAGTTTCCAGGATCAGTCCCACACGCTCCGCTCCCGCCAGGGACTGCTGGAGGTTCTCAAGGAGCGAGGCCAGACCGGAAACCGGTGCGTAGAACAGGGACAGATACAGCATGAAGGCTACGATATCCTCCACGCTGAGCTGGTTTTTATAGGCAAGATAACCGCCGAAGAAGACTACGAGAACGGTTCCGAGGGAAGAGAGAAGCTCCACACTGGGATGGAAGATCCCGCTGGCCCTTAAGGCTCTTAACATGGCGCGGACCTGATCGAAGCTCTTCTGGCGGATGCGTTCTTTTTCATACTGCTCCTGACCGAAGGCCTGGATCTCATGAAGGCCCGAAAGGCTGTCCTGAAGCTGAGCATTGAGCTCTCCCATGCTTTTCTGGGATGCCTTAAAGAAGGGCCGTACCACCTTGGCAAAGATCACCCCGGAGATCAGGATCAGAGGGATGGGGGCACAGGTAATGAGGGCCAGCTTCGCATTGATCAGAAGCAGGATCACCAGAACTCCCACAAAGGTCACTGCATTGGTGATCATATCCGGGATCATATGGGCATACAGCAGCTCAAAATCCCTGGTATCATTGACAATCCGGCTCATCAGATCACCGGTCTGCTTATCCTGAAAGAAGCCCAGATCCAGGCTCTGCAATTTGTCATAGAGCCTTGACCGAAGGTCTCCCACCAGATACCAGGCAGCCCTGTGGGCCAGATAATTACTCAAAAACCGGAACAGCACACGAAGCAGATAGAGTCCTAAGAGTGCCGCTGCCAGCTTCATGGCGGACTTCAAAGCGGCATCGTCCACTCCGCCTTCCACAAGACCCACCATGGCGGATAAGACCTTCGGCGCCGTTAAGTTCACCAGCGTCAGGCCCAGAGTCGCAAGGATCGCGATCACATAAAGTCCCTTATACCGGGCAGCCTCCTTCGTCAGCTTCCATAGTGTTTTCCAAACTCCCATTGTAACCTTCTCCCTAATCGTTTCTGCAGAAAAAAATCACCCCGAAAAGGTGATCTGACCTCAGCTTTGATCATATTACCTCAGTAGTCATACGACCTTTGTAAATCATATCATACGAAAAAAAGATCCGCAATCGGCAGAATCTCTCCTTCCGATAGCGGATCTGATCATTTTTTATTTCATGGGATCTTCTTATATTTCATGGGATCTTCTTATATTTCATGGGATTTCCTTTTATTCTATGGGATCTCCCAGCTCCTTCATGGCTTCCTGCAGCAGATGGTCCTCTCCCCGGTCAAAGATTTCGGTGACCATGTCACGGTCCACGGGAACCACGATATCAATGGGAACACGTCCTTTTCGATCTGCAAGAGCATCGATAAAGGCATCTCCGTTCTCGTCAATGTTCGGTACGGCGGAAAAGCTTAAGGCGCCTTCTCCCACGGAGACCTGTGTCACAGCCTGACAGGAGGAATTGGACTTCGTATAGCCCATGATCGTCACGTTGGGATACTGTGACATGAGATAGGTCATCTCGTCCCCGGCGCTGACAGTCTCGCCGTTCACCAGAAGAAGGATGCGGCCGTGATTCCAAAGATCTTCTCCGTCATAGGCGAGGGCCTTGTCCTTCACATACTTTCCGTCTTCTCCCCGCTCAAAGCAGGCGGTCTTTTCGTTGATGACCACGGAATAACAGTCCACGTGATGACCGAGAGGTGCAAAGAGTTTTGCCACACCCATGACCATGAAGGGAGAGCCTCCGCTGTTTCTGCGAAGATCGATGATGATGTTCTTGTAACCGGATTCCTTCAGGGCCAGAACCTGCTCTCTCAGTTCATCCGTCATCTCGGTATAATCCGCGCCGTCGTAGGTTTCCAGATCATAAGACATGGAATAGATCCGAAGCAGCACGGTATCGGAGGAGAGTTCTCTCCAGCCGAGGTTGCTTTCCAGGACACCTTCATCGATCTTTTCCATGGTGGAAGCCAGACGGGGCAGATAAGCTCCGAGTCTGGGGGCCGTCACACTCTTTTCGTTCCCGTTCTCATCCAAAAAGGTGATGGTGACCGATTCTCCTCCGATCCCGGCCGCGTACATGGTGCGGAAGAAACGGTCATTTTCCAGATCCGGACAGTTGGACATGATGACTTCCACTTCTCCCATCACCTCTTCCACGCTCTTTCCGTCCCAGGAGGTGATGACACAGCCGTTTCTCAGGCCCGCATTCCAAAGGGTCAGCCGATCTTCCTCTACGCTTTCCGAAAGGTAGTCCTCCGCATCCGAATAGTCCTTGCCGGGTTCTAAGACGCTCATACAGCCCTCGCTTCCTTCCACGTTGGCCGCAAGAAAAGTTCCGTCCGAGCCGCGGACGAAGGACAGGCCGTAATCATTTCCCATGAGTTCCAGAAGATTTCGAATCATCCTCGAATCCGATTCGTTGAAGAATCCGACATGACCGTCGTGGAACTCTTCCGCGAACTGCATCCAGTATTTCTGGTTCAGCACGCTGTCATGCTTTGCCTCAGCCTCCGCAAACTTCGGGTAATAGGTCGCATACAGCTGATTCCAGTCGATTCCCTTTTCCTCGGTCAGCACGTAATGCTCCTTCATAACCGAAAAACCGTGCTCAAAGCCCTTCAGATAATCCGCTCTCCGATAAGTGGAGGAGAGCATGCAAAGACCGAAGGAGACCAGGATCAGTCCGGCGGAAATCACCGTCAGGATCCGCTTGGAAAGGACCTTCGTAACGAAGAGGCAGCCGATCACAAGAACTGTTCCGAAGTAGGCTCCCACAAGGGTCCATTCCCCCGGCATACGGGTGGCGCACACCACTGCCACCAAAAACGGCGCCAGATATAACAGACGCATTTTGGATAAAGGACGCTTCCCATCGATCCCGATCAGAACAAACAGCCCGATCATCAGGATCAGTTCGATGATCACAAATATCACATCCATATCTCGATACTCCTTTTATTCTTAATTCAGATCCTCCCGCCGAAACAGCGCATAACCGGCCAGCAGATAGAGCAGGGTCATGATGACGGAGACCAAAACGGTCCCTATGACCAGCGAAGGGGAAAGGGAATCGGTATAGCTCATGTATTCCACGATTCCTTTTACAGGATCCACGTTATAGATGCCCCAGTCCGTATAGGAAAACAGTTTTAAGGCGTTGTAATACCCGGCGGCGTAGGTACAGGCCTCCGAAAAGCCCTCCATCAGGATTCCGATCAGGACCGGTAAGACAACGGAACATGCCATGATGACATAACTGTTTTTAACGACAAATGTGAGAAGCGCCAGAAAAGCCGCCATTCGAAGGGCAGGAAGCAGCGTCAGGAGAATCCGAAGGATCACGCCATGATAGGAGATCACATCTCCCCATCCGAAGACCGCCGAAGGGATCACAAGGGCCAGCAGTTCCTGGAAAAGGAAAATGAAAGACGCCAGAAAGATTGCCGGAAGGGTCCTTGCCAGAAAGATCCGAAGTCTCGAATGTCCCTGAAGGATCTCGTAATTTATGACCTTGTCCTTCATGTCTCCGCCGGTGAACCATCCGATATTGATCCCCATAAAGCCGAAATGAAGGACCAGAAGGATCTGCGGACTCGCGGCGATCAATCGACTAAACCCCGAAGCGTCATCCTGAGTGAGATATGAGACGAACATGACGGCGATCAAAAGCACCGTGACCAGAAGATTGACCCGCAACAGAAGTCCGTCTTTTCGCATATGATAGCCTAATTCTCTGATGATATTCTTCATGCTCACTGCCTGTCCTTTCTCCGAAACCAGATGCATCCGGCTACGGAAATGATGAGAATGCTGATCACGGCACCGATCACGGATGCCAGGATCCGGCCGGGAGCCATCCCGGTCTCATACAGATTTACGATATGTCCGTCCACTACCACACTTTTACAGTTATTGTAGAGCAGCATATCCTGAATATCCGAATACCCCAGAAGCGCCCCGAAACGGAAGGAAGTATACTCCTCGATCATGGAGACCGCCAGGCTCTCCATGTCAAAAAACAGGAAGGAGAAGACCAGACCCTTTCCGAATCCACCCAGCACCAGGGTCATAACGGAAAACAGCGTTGCCATACGTAAAAACGGCAGCAGGGATAATGCAGCCCTCAGAAGGATATTGAACATATCTCCGTTTGATCCCCAGCCGTTTAAAAGGGTCAGAAGGCCTAGGGGAAGCAGGGAAATGATCCACAAAAGGCCCCCGCCCACCAGACCGGACACCAAAACACGGGCATAATAGGCCCGGACTCTCGAGTGTCCCATCATGAGTTCGTAATTGATGGTTTTATCGGCACAGTCCGTACCGGAGATCCGGGTGGTCAGAACCATGATCCCGAACATCAGAAACATCCCCATATCCGCCCCGTGGCCGATGGCATACACGCTTCCGGTCACATCGGAAAAGGGCATATCCGCCCCGGAGACGAAAACATTCACAAAGGGGAAGACCAGACAGGTGAAAAGTGTCAAGAGCAGGACCGGATCCCGTTTCACAAAGTAGGTCAGAGACCTGATGATATTCAACATATGGATCCCCCCTGTACCTTACGCATATAGTATTCTTCCAGATTGGTCTCGTTTCTTGCCAGCTCCACCGGGATCGCATCCGCCTCGTAAAGCGCCCGGGAGATCTCCGGGATCCGCTCGAACCCTTCAAAGATATGGATGGCACCATCCTCTCCCACCTCAAGTTTTCGGATTCCCAGGGAGTTGGTAAGCACTGCGGTTGCTTTTTCATTGTCCAGTGTCCGGATCCGGAAATAATCGCAGCATTCCCGGTCCAGTTGTTCCTTCGTCAGACGCTCGATCAGTCTTCCCTGATTAATGAAGACGTAATCCGTACACAGGAGTGACAGCTCGCTTAAAATATGGGAGGAGATCAGGATCGTGATCTTCTGCTCGCGGTTTAACTGAAGGAGCATTTCCCGGATCTCCACAATACCCTCGGGATCCAGACCGTTGATCGGTTCGTCCAGAACCATCAGTTCCGGCCCCGCAAGGAGTGCATTCGCGATTCCGAGCCTCTGCCTCATACCCAGGGAGAATTCCTTCACCTTTTTCTTTCCGGTATTGGAAAGCTTTACCATCTCCAGGACTTCCTCCACCCGTTTCTTCTCCGGGATCCCCTTCTGAATGCGCTGCTTCTCCAGATTCTCCCGGGCCGTCATGCCTTCCTTGGCATAGGGCGTCTCGATCATAAAGCTCATTCTGGATCTGGAGTGCTCCAGACCTTTGATACTGCTTTCGCCGAACAGGCTCATTTCCCCGGAGGTGGGGAATACCAGACCTCCCAGCATCTTCATCAGGGTGGTCTTTCCGGCGCCGTTGGGGCCGATGAGTCCCGTGATGGAACCGCTTTCTATAGTCAGGGACACATCGTCAAGGGCCTTGAAGGTGCCGTACTGCTTGGTCAGATTTTTTGTTTCGATCACATGCTCTGTCATGATTGTTGTCTTCCTTTCCGGATTGATCCTTCTTTATGCAGGCAGCCATCGGCTCGTTATCTGCAAAAAGAAACAGCACGAAAGAAAACCTTCGTCTTCTCTCATGCTGTCATTCTAAAATCGAAATATAAAGAAAACCTTAAATCCCGAAGATAATTTCAAAAGTGAGTTTTTGATCCTTCACAGAGGCTGTAATGGTGCCGCTGGAGCGCTCCACCAGAAGCTTCACGATATAAAGTCCCAGGCCTGCTCCGCTTGATGTCCTGGCCTTGTCCGCCCGGTAAGTCCGGTCAAAGATATGCTCCAGATCCACTTCATTTTCCTCCCGAAGAGGGTTGGCAAGGCAAATGGAGACGCTGCGTGAGGCAGCGCCCTGAGCCTGCTGTCCGGTGCCTTCCGCCTCCGTCAGACTTAGGAAAAATGTTCCCTCGGCGTACTTATAGACATTGTTCATCAGGTTGTTCATGACCCGGGAAAGGATCCGCTTATCCGCCTCCAGAAGGATGGCCTTCTCGGGGATCATGAGCTCCGGCTCCAGGTTCTTCTCCCTGATCATCACCTCATGATCCAAAATGAACTCTTTTAAAAATTCCGTCAGATCCATCGTCTCCTTTCGGATCTGCACATCTCCGCTCTCCAAAAGAGAGATCTCGTAGAATTCATCCACCAGGACCTTTAACTCCTCCGTTCGCCGGATGGCCGCCTGAAGGCACTCCTGTTCATCTCCGGAAAGCCTCTCCGCATGGATCATCTGCAGGTTCCCGCGGATCACCGTCAGGGGCGTTCTGAGGTCATGGGCAATGTCAGAGGCCGACTGCTCCATTTCCTTCCGGGTGCGCTCTGCCTGAAGCTTCAGTTCCTTCTGATAGGCAAGATCCCGGTTCATTTCCGACGCCATTTTCTCCAGATCCCGGTCGATCAGACTGACGCTGAGCTTCCGGTTATAGGATTCCTCCCGGTTTTTGGCCAGTTCCTTCCGGATCTTCCGGATATCCGCATGAAGAAGGATCAGACGGATCGCAAGGATCAACGCCGCGATCACTGCAATGCCGAGAAGGATCGATAAAATGATGATCAAGCTGGTCTGATCGTCGGGCATATCCGTCCTCCTTTCGTCACTCGGTCCCTTCCTGCTTCAGGCGGTAACCGATCCCCCAGACCGTGTCAATGGGATCGTAGCCGGAAGCCTGCTGCAGCTTCTTTCTGAGGTTTGAGATGTGGACCGTGATGGTATTGTCCTCGTAGAAGTATTCCTGCTCCCACACCGATTCGTACAGATTCGCCTTAGTAAAAGTCTTCTTGGGATTCTTCAAAAACAGCTCCAGCAGCTTTCGCTCCTTGGAGGTCAGCTTCACACTGACGCCGTGGCAGATCACTTCTCCCTCCGGGTCGTATTCGATCCCTGCCACGGACAAATGTCCGGTGCCTCCCTCTCCGTTTCCGCCTCCTGCGTATGCGCCGCTGCTGCGCCGAAGGACCGTTTCAATGCGGACGTAGACTTCATCTAAGTCAAAGGGCTTTGTGATATAATCATCTGCCCCGGTCGTCAGGGTCTCCAGCCTGGTATCCAGGGCCGTTTTGGCGCTGATGACGATCACCGGCAGCAGCTTATGATCTTCTCCGAAGGCGCCGCTTCGAAGGGCCGAAAGAAGCTCTTCTCCCGGTCTGTAAGGCAGCATCATATCAAGCAGCACAATATCATAACTCCCGGACTCCAGACAGGCTGCACCGCTCTGTCCGTCCGCCGCTTCCGTGACCTCGCATCCGCGACCGGTGAGATATTGCGAGATCATTTTCCTGAGTTCCCGATCATCTTCTATGATAAGTATCTGCCGTTTCATCCTTTTGCCCCCTTCGACTTTGAAAAAAGACCGGTCCTAAGGCCGGTCTTTCGTTGTTTCGTATTGCTTTGAAGTGCCGATTCCTTCCGGGTCAGCCTTCATCCTCGCGGAAGTCACTTCCGATGTTGATATATTCATCTACAATGGCGCTGTAGAGCTTCCGAAAATCCTGCAGGGAAGAAAGCTCGATATAATCATGGCTTTCCAGTTCCTCCGGAAAATCCACCAAAGGCTCCGTCACGTCAGAACAGAACACCTTCTGCTCGATATCAATGGCAAGATGAAATTTGTCTCCTTTGAAAAATAACTGCATCTTAACTTCCTCCTCTCGATCACCGATTTCATTCTATTGTGAAGGATGCCGATACCCGGTCCTCCGAAAGCTTGGGGAAATCAACCCAGATCCCGCTCGTAACAAGCACAGACTGCCCCTTACGGCTGACGATCGCAGTCGACTCGGTCCCGTGCTCTCCTTTCTTGATCTGAGATACGGTATAAGTATGAATTTCTCTGACCATGGAGTCGTTCCAAAGAACGGAAAATGTGATATCCGTCAGAACGCCGGCGATCATGAGACGCTGAACGTGTTCCGTCTCGCCGTTTTCTCTCCTTGTTTTCACAACCAGATTTCTCATAGGCAAATTACCCCCATCCTCATACACATTTTATTATATCACAATCATTATGAGTATGAAAAGTATTTTTTCGAGAGAAACGTTGATCTGCTTTTTAATCTGCTGATGCGGATCACGAAAATATCCATGCAGTCGGGAACATTTTCCTTCTTAACGGCTGATGCGGATAATGGATTTATTTCTTTACCGACTGATGCGGATCACGTAAGCTTCCACGCGGGCCGGATCACTGGCGAAGGTACGGTTGGAAATGGTGACGCCGCCGTACTTTCTGGAGGATTCGATGAACCACATGTAATGGCCCTGGGGATCATCCCAGTAGTTGCGGACCGTACCCACCACCGTTCCGTAGGAAATGCCGTCCGTTGCCTTGGCCTTCTCGGGATTGTAGTAATCCAGGCGGCCTCTGGGACTGTAGGCGGCATTGGGGCCGTAATCGGGATCCGCCGCAATGCGGTTTCTGACTGCGTAGCTCATTGCCACTGACACGTCAGGGGTACAACCGGGATTGGCAAAGGTGTATTCCTGAAGAGCCATTTCCGGGGTAATGGAGGAGAAATCCCCCAGCACGAACATCAGATGTCCGGAATATCCGTTGTTGTGGGCAATGGAGACCGATCTGGGGAAATAGATGATATCTCCCACCTTCAGATCCTGCTGATGATTGGTCAGGTTGTGGAAATAGAAAATGTCCACGCTCTTTAACTCATTTCCGAAAACCGCCGTGGTGTTGGCATAGGCTCCGTCCCGAAGCGCGGAGGTCTCCACACCGGTCAGGTCCGTCATCAGCTTCTCCCAGGCTACGGAGTTCGGAATATAGATGTCTCCGGGCGCATTGGACTTGAACTTCAGAGTTCCGATCTTGCTTAAGCCCAGATCAAACAGAGAGGATCCCACCAGCTGATTACACTCATAAAAGGAATGGATCCCGTCGGTATCATAGTAAGGATGCCCCAGATAAGTGATGGCATCACGAACGGCAAACTTTCCGTCAAAATGATCCAGACAGGGAGTTCCGGGGGTCACGGGAGTAGTCCCGCAGCGATATCCGCCGATCAGGGCACTTGCCGCTGCATCAGGATAATAGGCGGAAAATGTTCCGTAATCCAGAGCCGGTACCACCACTTCTCCTACAAAGCCTTCCGCCTCGATCCGGACCACATTCTCCGGCTTCGACAGATACAACGAGGAGGCCGCATGATAGCTTGCCACTTCCCGGGTGGACTGATCGCTCATGACCATATGTACATCAAAATCCGACTGTGTCAAAGTCTGTCCCACATAATAGCTGCCCTTCACTTCCACGGAAAGATAGGCCGGAACTGCAGGCTCACTGTTCTGCTTTTCCGTAGGTTTTTCTGTGGGCTGCTCTGTGGGCTTTTCCGTGGGCTGTTCTTCAGGATGATCCGCAGAATGTTCTGAGGACTTTTCTGTTGTTTTTTCCGTAGGTTGCTCTGTAGGTACCTGTGTACGCTCTACTGAAGGTTCTTCCGTGGGATTCTCCTCAGAAGGTTTTACCGCAGGACCTGACTGATCCTCCTTGGTCTTCTCCGGAATACTCTCTCCCGCAATATTACTCGGGGTCTTCGGATCATTCACGTCCTTATTCCCGAAGCAGGCCACCGCCAGAACAGTCACTCCCAGCGTCAACACTGCCATCAGCATCAATATGATGGTTCTCGCCGGCGAATACCCGGCGCCAGATCTATTTGCCATTGCTCTTTTTCCTTATCGTTTCTTACCGGCGGTTTCAAAAACCGCGTGTCCCATTATAAATGGAAACGGTTCGAAAATCAAGTTTCGATCATTTTGTAAAATGTCTCACTCTCTGTCAAATGAAGGGATCGCATTTCAACTCTCGATCACACAATATTCTGCCACAGAAAGCGCCTCTGCCTCTTCCTTCTCGTGAGTTACCAGGATCAGAACGGCCTGATCGCCGGCCTCATCAAGAACTCGAAGGACTTCTCGAACTGCCAGCTTCCGGCTTTCTTCATCGAGCCCGGAAAACGGTTCGTCCAGAAGAAGGATGCCGCTGCCTTCCTTTTGAAGGCCCAGAAGTGCTCTGGACAATGAAAGTCTGCGCTTCATGCCCTTGGAATAATCCTTCACCGGTCGATCCGCGTCTGCCTCGGTAAGCCCCAGACTTTGAAGTGACTTCAAAACCTCTTCTTCGGAAAAGCCGCACATCAGAAGATTCTTTCTGCCGCTCAGATGCCCGATGAGACGCTCCTCGGAAAAGTTCATAAAGCAGGTTCCGTGCACAGTTGCACTTCCGCTGCCTGTCAGATATCCTGCGATCACGGAAAGAAGTGTTGTCTTTCCTGCGCCGGAAGGTCCCATGACAGCCAGCCGGTTACCGCCGTCAAGCTTTAAGCTGATGCCGCCGTCATTTTTCTCAAACAGCCGAAGAACGCTTTCTCCGTCGTGAAACTCCACCGTCACCTTCTCTAACCGGACGGAAGGATGTGTGTCAGATGCTGCAACGGGTTGCTTCCCTTTCCCGATGCTCCGCCCCAGAAGGGCCCCGGGAGCAAAAAGCGAAAGAAGCAGCTTCATGATCCATTCGCTGATGTTGCCGAAAAGGATCAGCAGGACCATCCAGGAAAAGATGACCGGAGTATCCAGGTAGATCTTGGCCGAAAATAGTTCTCCGCCCACGGATCTTGCCACCTGGGTGATCAGCTCGGCCGCAACCGTACTGCGCCAGCACATGCCCATGGCAGACCCGGCGGAGGAAAGAAGAAACGGATACACGATGGGCCACCGGACGTGACGCCATTTGTCAAAAAATCCGAAGCGATACATATCAGAGGCCTGATCCATGAGGACATTTTCCTGCAGGAGGCCCGTCAGAAGTGCGCTGTAGAGAATGGGAAATGACACCATCGCCGAAATGACCAGCGACAGCTTGTCCGGTCCGAACCAGAACAGAGCCAGGATCACAAAAGCCGCCAGGGGCACGCTTCCCGCAAAGGCTCTCGGGGTTTCTGCCAGGATCCGGAAGAACCGGAGCTTCGACGAAATGAGCGCCAATACAAAGGCCAGGGTGAGGGCCAGGGAAAAGCCGCCGAGCATCCGAAGGAAGGTGAAGGCCACCGTTCTCCAGAAGTCTGCGGTAGCGACCATGGCCAGAATGGTCCGGAAGGTTTCGGCCGGGGAGCTGACCAGGAGCGGCTTGTGAATAAGCCATGCCGCCACGGCCCAGACCAGGATCCAGAACAAGGCAGAAAGCACGCGTTCCAACACGATCCGTACCGCCTTTTGGCCTTTGCTCTTCTCAGCAGTTGTGCCTGCAGTACTTTTCACATCGGTCGGTGTACCGGCTTTATTCGAATCCTTCTGATCGGATCCCATGGTCGTCTCCTCCTTTCTCCCTGATTTTCATTTTACTGAGAAATGATGATCGTTAATTTCTCATTTCCGCTTTTGGATTGTTTGGTTGATGTTTTTTTAGTGGATGATTTCTTGGATGCTGATGTTTTATCAGTTGTTGTCTTTGCAGATGAAGGCTTTGTTGCTTTCTCCTTCGGCTTCTTCTCTTTCACCTCAGGCTCTTTTGACTTTGTTTCAACCGCTTTTTCTTTCGGCTCCGACTTTTTCTTCGCCTTAGTCTCTTTCTTTTTCGTCTTGGACTTTTTCTCCCCGGCCTCAGTACTCTTCGCATCACCGGCACTCTTACTCTTCGAATCACCGTCACTCTTGCTCTTGGCTTCACTCTTCGTCGCCGGTGTATCAAAGATGGTGTAATCACGGTCCAGGAGCTGGAGGCACATCTGACGGTGGGCCTCGTCCTTGCCCAGTTTATCGATGATAAGGCCGGCCAGCTTCATCTTGTTCTTGCCGCTGACTCCGCCCAGTTTATTTGCCCGGATGACACTGGTGAGCTCTGTTCGCCACAGGAGCTTCATCTGGGTGGTCAGACGAAGGCGGGGTGTGGGTTTGGCAGGCCGGATCAGTTCCACATAAAACTGAGGGGCAGCCTCTTCCTCTGCCTTTGCTTCCGCACGGACCAGGAAAATGCCCCAGCTCTCCGGGATCTCTTCAGCCGCCGCATCCGAGTATTTTTCCCCGGTGACCAGGTAGTTGAAATCACAGTAATGACTGTAGTTGCGGCTCTGGCGCTCCAGACGGTTCAGCTGATCCTTGTCGCTTTTGATCTCGAAGCCGGTGATGGCATAGCCGCTGGGGGTTTCTTCGCTGGAAGAGATCATGACGGCATCCGCCCGGCTCCGCCCCAGCACCAGTTCCTCAAAGAACCGCACCACCGGCGTCCTTGCCTCCAGATATTCAAATAAGACCGGCCTGATATCCTCGTCCTTTAAGAGGACCTTCAGGCTTCCGTCCCGTTTCTTTTTCACTTCCATTTTTATCTCCAGGCTCAGGCTTGATACTTGATTTTCCAAGCCCCGGCTTTGTACCTTATTATGACCAATAAACGACAGAAAGTCACTGTTAAAAGCTATCCGGAAGTGTTATAATGTGCCCGTTATCGAGAGAGAACATTTTCCGTCAGCCTTGTTTTTCAGTATAGCATGAAAATGCATTTCGCGAAACAAAATATCTATCAAGGGGTATGCATAAATGAAAAACTATTTTGATCTGACCGGCCGTGTTGCGCTGGTCACAGGCGCCTCAACAGGTCTGGGTGTCCAGATGGCCAAGGCGCTGGCAAGTCAGGGCTGCCGGATCGTGTGTCTGGCCCGTCGTCAGAACCTGGTGGATCAGGTTGCTGCGGACATTGCCGAGGAGTTTAATGTGGAGACCATGGGGATCCGCTGCGACATTACGAACACAGACATGGTAAATGAAACCGTGGACAAGATCCTCGAGAAATTCGGCCGGATCGACATCCTGGTAAATAATGCCGGAACCGGCGCAGTAGCTCCCGCAGAGGATATCACGGATGAGCAGTTCTACAACGAGGTCAACATTGACCTTTTCGGGTCCTTCCGGGTAGCCAGAGCCGTTGCCAAGAAGGCCATGATCCCGGCAGGCTTCGGCCGTGTCATCAACATTTCCTCCATGTACGGTCTGGTGGGAAATAAGATCGCTCCCGCTGCTCCCTATCACGCAGCCAAGGGCGGTGTGGTCAACATGACCCGTGCACTTGCCGCAGAATGGGGCTCTAAGGGGATCACGGTCAATGCCATTTGTCCCGGATACTTCTACACTCCGTTAACAGAAGAGACCTTAAACAGCGACTTCTTCCAGCAGCATGCCAAGAGCACCATTCCGGTTGAACGCTACGGAAACGAAGGCGAACTTGACACCGCCGTTCTGTTCCTGGCATCTCCCGCCAGCTCTTATGTAACAGGAGTCCTTCTTCCCGTTGACGGCGGCTATGTTGCCATGTGACGAAAAAAGTCCCGCATAAAACAACAGAATACTCATAAAAACGGATGGATCCCATCCGCACTGCTGTCATATTACAGATCAACAAAAAACCGGAGAACAGTTCTTCTGCTCTCCGGTTTAAAATTTTTATTCTACATCCTTCAGTCGTTCGGAAGGATACTCCATTACCACCGGTTCAAGATTCTCCGGCTCTTCGAAATCATTTCCCATCCGAAGGCGTTTCTTCTCGGCCTTCCGCTGACGCTTCTGCTCTTTCTTCTCCTGACGATACTCGGAGCTGGTGTTGTGACGGATCACTTCAAACATCTCGTTGTACTTCATGGAGTGGAAATCCGGGCGGCGTTTTATGATATTGGTCTCAAGTTCAATGAACTTCTGGGAAATGTCCTTCACCGTGACCATCACATGACGACTCTTTTCCACGCCGTATTCCACGATGGCAAACTTTGCAAGGTATTCTCTCTTGGCATTCGCCTTGTCAAATCCGCGATCCATGACATGGTCCATGTAATCATAGAACTGCTTGCACTTCTTGTTCAGATTGATCATACCGAGTGTGGTGACCAGAAGGTCTGAAAGGAAGAGTGCCAGGAAGAAGATGGCTACATACATCCGGATGGTGAAAGGCACTGCATTTACTGCAACCACTGTAAAAGGATGGATCACCTTTACCAGGAGCAGTACTGCAAATCCGAAGAACAGACTGGAAGGAAGACTCACTCTTCCGTTGATGTTCAGAGGATAAGCACTGTAATCCCAGTATCTTGCGTTAAACAGCTTCTCAAGTACATAAGAGGTTACAAACTCCACCAGGGTGCAGACCAAAGCTGAGAAGAACACGATCCGGAAGGGATCGGTAATACCCTGGAGCAGGAATACATTTACTATGGATACGACCGAGTAGATGGGGCAATAGGGGCCAATGAAGTAACCCCTGTTCCGGAACTTTCCGTCCTCAAACAGAGAGTAGATCGTGGACTCGTAAGCCCAGCCGATAAAACTGTATAACATCATGGCTATGATCAGGCCATGAAAGTCCAATCCTACAAACATATTTTTCCTCTCATCCAAAAGCCATGATGCGGTATTGCTCTGCTTAAGTACTCCGATACACAGGTTTATGCGATCCTGCCGCATCACGGATCTCGTTTTCACTCAAAAGAATCCGTTTTCTGTTCCTAAAACGTTTTCATAAACGTGGTCATTATAGCACAGAATGGAGTCATGTGTAAAGACATAAGCTTCTTACTTTTTCTTTACGATCCGTTCAGGCCCCCGGCGTCATATTTACTTTCCCGGGGAAATGTAATATTATAGAAGCATCTATCCTATGAAAAGGAGGTGTACCATGGCTGAATGTCCCAACTGTTCAGGCAGTCTTCGTTTTGATATCAAAACCCAGCAGCTTGCCTGTGACTACTGCGGCAGTTTCTTTGATCCCTATGCCGTAAGCGACGTGACGGATGCGGAAAATGACTGCTTTGACGTCAACATTTTCCGGTGTCCCAACTGCCTCGGCGAGCTGTACACCACTGATGAGTCCGCCACAGGCTTTTGCAGCTACTGCGGAAGCTCCGTGATCTTAGAGTCCCGGATCGCCAAAGAAAAACGGCCGTCCTACATCATTCCCTTTAAGATCACAAAAGAGGACTGTCTTGAGATTCTGGACAGGGAAATGAAGGCGGCGATCTTTACGCCCCGGAAGTTCCGTGATCCGAAGAAACTCGAGCAGTTCCGCGGGATCTATATGCCCTACTGGGTGTACAACACCACCATCAACAACAAGGTCAGATACAACGCAAAAAATACATACACCAAGGGCAACTACGACTACGAAGACTTCTATATGGCCGAGGCGAAGGTGAATGCCCAGATCAACGGTCTGACCGCCGATGCCTCCTCGAGCTTTGATGACTCCATCAGTGAGGCCATTGCTCCGTTCCCGGCTAAGGAGTTAAAAAAGTTTACCCCGTCCTATCTCTGCGGCTTTTACGGAGATATCCCGGACGTGGACGCCTCCGTATATGCGGAGGATGCTGCCGAGATCGTATCCGGAGCTCTGGCCGGCTCATTTAAAGCGGCAACGGGAGAAAGACTCGGAATCCTGGCGGATCAGGATCCGAAAGCCATCTTTCCGAGTACCATTCCCCCGAACATTGAAAAATGTTATGCCGAGCCGGTGATCGCTCAAAACATTAAGGCAGAAAGCACCATGCTTCCGGTGTGGTTCTTATCCTACCGGAACGGAAATCGTGTGGCCTATGCAGTGGTAAACGGTGTGACCGGAACCGTCAGCTACGACCTTCCCGTGTCACTTCCCAAGTTCCTGCTCACCTCTTTGATCGTAGCCATCCCGTTTTTCCTGATCTTAAACTTCTTCCTGGTTCTGACTCCTCCGGAAGCTCTGTGTGTCACCTGTTTTCTGGCACTCTTCGCATCCAGTATCTTCTATTTCAATGCGAAGGCTGTGGAGGTCCACGAAAATCACGAAGAGGACCGGGGATTCCGCTTTACCAAATATCGTGATGCCACCCGGGAAGTCAGCAGAGAGATCTCTTCGAATCTCGATCTGGATCAGAAAACCTTCCGTATGGCGAAGGCAGCCAAAGACGGTACCCCTTTGGAGAATCCGAATGATTCCGTGAAGATCATAAAGGTTACAAAGGATCCCGATAAGATCTCCATTACTCCTGACGGAGATTACGTTCCGGCAGCGGCAAATAAGTCGACCAAAAAGAGTTCCTCTCCTTTCGACCGCTTGGTCCTGATTCTCGTGATCGCATCTCTGGGGCTCGTAATGGCCTTCATTTTGATGGCCCTGATCATGTTTTTCCATCCGCGACTCATCCTTTTTGTCTACGGCGCAGTTCAGGTCATCACCACATTATCCCTGTTAAAAAAGAAGAACAGGCCTCTCGTCAACATTCCTCTGAGGCTCCTGCCCTGGGGTTCCGCCCTTGCAGGCTTTCTTCTTCTGATGAGCAACTCGATCCATGACGAATACTACTACATTCTCATGCTGATCATCTACATTGCCATTATGATCACGTTGCTCCTCATCTTCAGGCAAATGAATATCATGGCCACCAGACCATTGCCTCAGCTGAATCGTAAAGGAGGTGATGACAGTGCTCCGGAATGATACAAGTAAAAACCAAAGGATCCGTCTTCTGAGTGCCCTGCGTCCCCTCATAACAGGCGGCATCCTTCTGCTCCTCATCCTCTCTCCGATCCGTGCCTTTGCAGATCAGGACGGCTCTGAATTCTTCTCAACGTCGTTAAGATATGCGCCTACCACAAGCTACACCGATCCGGAGACCGGCTACCGCGCGGATATCTACGATATAGTGGGTGCCCTTACTCCTTCTGAAGAGGCTCAGGTACTTGAAAATATGAAACGGATGACCAAATACGGAAATGCCGTGTTCCTCATCGCCAATCTGAACTCTTCCAAAAGTGATACAGAGGCCTTCTACAAGGCACACTACAGCTTGAATGTCACCGGTTTGAATTATGAGAAACATTCAGGCGCAGGGAAAGAAGGTATTGAAAACGGAACCATTTTCACGGACGACCGTGCCAACCGTTATCTGTACCTGTGGAGCTACGGGAACAATGAAAGAGCTCTTGGTGACCGCAGAGCCCTGACCATCACCGACAACGTCTATCGGCTCGCATCCAAAGGCGATTATGTAGGATGCTATGTGGAAGCCTTCAATGAAGCAGCCACCGTCTTAGAGGGTGGGACCATCTCGAAGCCCATGGCGTATATCTGCAACTTCTTCCTGGCCCTTTCCGTTTCGATCCTGTTCATTTATCTGATCACCAGGGTCTACATCATGAAGAACAAAGCATCCGATCAGGAGATCCTGGGCGCAGCCATCTGCCGTGTCAACATGCAGAACGCCCATCTGAACTTCACCAAACAGACCAAAACCATCCACACATCCGACAGTTCCTCCGACGGAGGAGGCGGCGGTGGTGGCGGTGGCGGTGGCGGAGGTTCCGGCGGCGGCCACGGCTACTAATCTGATGACAAGTGGACGGATGACAAGGGGACGTTTCTTTTGTCATCTGATGACAAAGAGATGGTTCTTTTGTCCCCACAAGAAAAAAACATATCGAAAAGAAAAAATCACCGGAAAATGCCTGAGCATTCTCCGGTGATTCGTTTTCTGTTTTGTCAGGTGACAGGGAGACGGTTCTGTTTTCTTTTGTCACCATTTTATGATATCAATAAGAATTGATCTCATCATCATCGCCGTCCGTGGAAGGATCAATGGAACGGATCTGAACATAATAACCGTAAGTATCGTTTACCTTTACATACACTCTCTCGCCCACCTTATGACCGATGATGGCCCTGGCAACGGGTGATTCGATACTGATACGGTTCTTCAGGGAATTCGCCCGGACAGTCGTTACGATCCGGTAGAATTTGGTCACCTGCTTGTGTTCCATATAAAGCTCAACCGTGTTTTCCACTCCGACTTCATCGGATTCCGTGTCATCCTCGAGGATCTCTGAGGTGGCGAGCATTCTCTCAAGATAACGGATCCGGCTCTCATTCCGATTCTTCTCACGCTTAGCAGCGTAATACTCAAAATTCTCACTCAGATCTCCGAAGGCCTTTGCCTCTTTCACTGCATCCAACAGCTGCGGCCTGAGCTCGCAGGTTCTTCTGTGAAGTTCCTCCTGAATCTTACGTACATCGCCTTCCGTTAATTGCTTTCCCATATTGATCATCCTCTTTTTTTGTTTAAAGTTCAATACCTCATAAGTATATCATAAAAACGAGATATTACAAAATAAAAAAGAAACAGCGCTGGTACACGCTGTTTCCTTCGGTTCATGCCGGTAACCGGGATCGAACCGGTACGATCGGTTAGGATCGCAGGATTTTAAGTCCTGTGCGTCTGCCAATTCCGCCACACCGGCATTTAAAACTGATGAACAGTTTAAGTGGGGCCTATAGGGCTCGAACCTATGACCCTCTGCTTGTAAGGCAGATGCTCTCCCAGCTGAGCTAAGACCCCATTAGGAATCACAAGTCGGTAGTTGCGACTTGTGATAAAAAGCTGAAGCTTTAATCAGCTTTTTACGCGAAGCGTTCCGCTGTCATTGAGGTTCTGTCGAAATGACAGTAGTTCAATCTTGCGTGTACTCTACCGCGATCATGAGTTGCTATTAAATTTGTGTAGCAAAAACGACCCCGGCGGGACTCGAACCCGCGACCTCCGCCGTGACAGGGCGGCGCTCTAACCAACTGAGCCACGAGGCCATAAAGACTCTTGCTTCTGTCCAAAAATCGATTAGCTTTAAAATCGATTTTTAGAAGCTAGACCCGTAGGGGACGAAGTCGTCTTCTCGCTTTGGTATCTCACAAAGCGAGTCATATGACTCATTAGAATCCCCTTTCAGGATACTATCACAAATAACTGGACCTTCGGGGACTCGAACCCAGGACCGACCGGTTATGAGCCGGTTGCTCTAACCGACTGAGCTAAGGGTCCAAACAGCCGATGATCGGACTCGAACCGATAACCTGCTGATTACAAGTCAGCTGCTCTGCCAATTGAGCCACATCGGCAAATGTTGGTAGGCGGGACCCGCATTGCAGGAACCCGGTCCGAATGACTCCAAGGGGATTTGAACCCCTGTTACCGCCGTGAAAGGGCGATGTCTTAACCGCTTGACCATGGAGCCGAACACTGATTGATTATAAACAATAATGGCCCAAAAGTCAACAGGAACTTTTTCACATTTGCCGTACTATTTGTACCGGTTGTTCATTGCCCGGAGTTTTTCATTCAAATCGTTCATCCGCTTCTTGTGAATGAGCATCACCAAAGGGACCCACGCGAGCAGACTGAATATCCCGACGAGGATATAACATACCGCTTTGATAAAGCCGTCCGCCGGATAATACACCTCTCCCGGCTTGTCCGCAAGCACGTACGCTTGTACGACGTCGCCTTTGTCGACTTCCCGGTTCAGGGTGCCCTTCGCCTTGATCTTCTTGCCGCTCTCATTCTGATAGATAACCGTAACCTGCTGCCGGTTCGAGATCTTAACGACATTCTCCACAACGCACTCCGTCAGCACACCGTTCTTCACATATTCCCGCTCTTTGGACGAGCCCATATAGAGGGCAAAGAGAAAAAGAACAGGAGTCAGAATCCCAAGCAGAATGCTCCCGACAAGTTTCAACAGAAAATGATCATCCGCCATACTTCTCCCCTTCACGCCGGCATTTGCCGGAACTAGTGCGAAAACAACGTTTCCACATACCAACGGTATTCCTTCCAGACCGGAAAATCGGACAGCTCGGATACCGCCTCCAGAATCTCCCGGTAATACCACGCATGCAATTGCTTATCCTTCATGTTGAACTGGTTCCATACCGCATCCCCGATCCGCAGATACGACTGATACGTGGCGCGCAGATTGGACAATTTATCCCCGAGCGTGATCATCTTCACGGCCATGTCTTTGGTCGCCTTCAGATGCTCAATGGTCTCCTCTTTCCGGATCTTCCAGGTCTCCGATTTCGGAAGGTCGGGGCGCTTGTCCTCCGATTCACTCGCAACCAGTTCCGCAACCCGCGGCCCGAAGAAATTCCGGATTGTCTCAATTGACACACCGGCATCCTCCACAACGTCATGAAGCGCCGCGGCCGCGAGAATGTCATCGTCGAGTGTCATGGTCGACACAATCGCCGCGACTTCCATCGGGTGCACAATGTACGGCGACCCGGTCCCCTTTCTCGTATATCCGCTGTGCGCATCGACCGCGAATTGAATGGCATGATTGAAATTACTCATGTACTATCCTCATATACCGGGGCAGCGGACTGCCCCGGCTTCTTCGGCAAATGTCAGAACAGTTTCTTCAAAGAACCGAGAGCGCCTGCAGCGCTGTCAACCTTGATCTTTGCTTTCACGCCGTCAACAATCTTGTCGATTGCTTCCGCGGGAACCTTGTCTCCGGCTACCTTCTTCACGGTAGCGGTAGGATCCTTCTGGAATTCTTTCGTAAGGTCACCGTCTTTCGTGATCTTCTCAATCGCGTCTTTTACCATAGCAGCAATATCCATAGCAGCATACCTCCTTGAAAGTCCCCCGTTCGGGAACGATTGTGGATACGATTATAGCATATAAATGCGGAAATGAACAGAGAAGAAAGAAAAAGTAAGGAAATAAATCCTTACTTTCTCCGATACAGTTTCGCCGGGCGGTGTCCGGCTCCCTGGGTATACTCGTCGGTCTCGACGACATAGTCACTGACCTTCCGCCGGAAGTTGGCCGGAAGGATCTGGATGTTCATGATCGTCTCCTGCACCTTCTGAAGCGCCGTCAGCGTGAAACGCTCCGGCAGGAAATCAAACAGGGTCTCATAGTTCCGCGCGCCCTCACGAAGCGCGGTCAGCGCGGTCGCGATGATACCCGCGTGGTCGAACGCAAGTCCCCCGCTCTCCTCGATTGCGAACGAGGTCTGCCCGAACCGTTCCTCCTTTTTGGAAAGCACGGCGCGGAGTTTCGTCTCCCCGAACTGAAGCAGAAGTTCTTCCTTTCCGTTCTCCGTCCGTTCAAAGCGGATGTCAAACCACTGCGCGTCCGCGGCATCGTCGCCGCCGACCTGGCGCACGGATTCCTCACTGATGATTGACGCAAACGCGTGCGAGATTACCCATCCTCTCGGGTCCCGTCCGGGCTCGCTGAAGACGCCTACCGGCATCAGCGAGGCAGGTGTCACATTTGCCTCCGCGACTACTTCACGGAAGGCGCATTCTTCGACGGTTTCGTCCGGTTTCAGGAAACCGCCGGGAAGCGCCCAGCAGTCCTTGAACGGATGCACCGCGCGCTTCACAAGAAGGATGGACAGCTTGTTTTCGGAGTCCATCTTGTAGTTGTCACTTTCCTCCGAGCGAATCATAAAGGCCGCGATGTCGGCTGTT
>JAGACB010000178.1 GCA_017614345.1 Lachnospiraceae bacterium | reverse complement strand
TCCCGGCCGTCCGCCGTGGTTCCGGCGGAGTAGAGCTTCAGGCGGTCCGGATAAGTTGCCGCCAGGTACGCAAGGTCACGCTGCATCATATCATAAGTGTACAAGGTGGTCGAAACATCGATGATCTCACCGCCCGGGGCAGGAGGCGCCTGGGTCGGAGGGATCTCCGTCGGAGTCGGCACCGGTACCTCAGGGGTAGGCTCCACAGGGGTAGGTGTGGGCTCCACAGGGATAGGTGTAGGAGCTTCCGGAATAGAGGTCGGCTCAGATACCTCAGAGGTAGGCTCGGGAGCAGTCAAAGTAGGTGTCGGCTCCTCGACTACAGGGGTTGGAGTTACTTCAAGGATTGGCTCGATCACCGTTTCTGCATAGGGCGATCCATCCTCAGATGTATCTGAAATCTCACTGAAATCCAATGATTCCTCCCCTGTTGAACCGGGATCCTCCTCCGTTACAGAAGGACTTGGAGTGCCCGTAAGGTTCGTTTCATCCCCTGTAACTGTCTCACTCTTCGAACCGTCATCCAAAGTTGCTTCTTCCGTTCCGGAACCCGTGGGATCCGTCACAGCAGGTCCCGTACAGGCCACCAGCCCCAGCAAGACCACACCTAATGCGATCGCAAAGAGGTGGCAGGGGGATGACAGAGGGACGATTCTTTTGTCATCTTTTCTGTGAACAGATGACAGAAGGACGGTTCTTTTGTCATCTGTTTTATTATGCATTCTCATTTCTCTTACCTCACCAAAAACTCTTCCGTTTCGAACAGCACCTTCAGCTTCACACGGCCGTCCATGGCTCCGGAGGCCAGTTCCAGGCCGGCCAGATCCAGAGCAAGCTTCGCTTCAAGAAGATGCTCGTCCTTCTCGGGGCGGAATGTGCCGCCATAGGACTTCCCAACTGTTCCGACGGAAATCTCCTTTCTGAGGAGACTTTTTTCCACCACAAGCTCCTTCCGGCTCAGGGTCACAGTGATGGTTTCCCCTGCCCGGGAATACTCCGAGGCGTACAGCAGAATGCCTGTGAGGGCCTTTTCAAGGAGCTGCCGGTTGGATGTGATCACCGGCTTCATCTCCACTTTGAAGCAGCTCTCCTGCCCGGAACTCCGAAGGGTCTCGGACATTTTCCCGAGAACCTCAAGGCAAAGCTCCTCGAGACTGATTTTCTCTTTTGTGACAACTACCGAAGCGAGCATCGGCTCAACTTCGGACTTCTGTTCCTCAGCCTTTTCGGGATCAAACTCCCGAGCCTGATCTTCCTTTTTTTCCGAGCCCGTTTTACTTATCAGGCCCTCACGCTTCTCTCCCGCTCCCGCCAGCCTCGCAGTTACCGCTGCATAGTTATAGATTTCCAGCCTGTCGAGGTACGCCCTCCGGGCCAGACGGTAAGCAAAAACGGTCGCCAAAACGAAGGTCAGCAGCACGAAGACTGCAGTTCCCACAGGATATCTCCGGACAAATGAACCCGACACAACAAAAACAGCCTCATAACTGTTGTAGCGGGAGCGGTCATTTTCCACATGGATGGGGCGGGAAATGGCAATATTACTGCCGGAGATCACCCCATTTCCCCGAACGGAACGCATCTTGGAACGGAGCTGGGTGTCGTCGATGATGCCGCCGATGGACTTCTGGGCATGCTTCATGGCACTTCTTTCGGAAAATGTCTGTGCAATATCCTCGCTCTGCTCCAGATCCCCGTACAGGATGGTGTACTCATCAAAACCGGTGTAGCCGATGAGCCGGAAGGCGTACTCCGGGGTGTCCAGGGTGCTCATATCCTTTTTCCCCGGAAACAGGTTATGAAACAACGTCTCGACCCAGAAGGAAGGATTGTTTTTGATGTTCAACACCATGGTGTAATCCGTCACCCGGTAGCTCACCACTTCACTGAACTCACTCAGCACCCTTTCATCCGCAAACCAGATGTCATTCGGATACAAAGCGCTCGGATGGTCCTCCAAAGGCGCCTCCTTCGGATGTTGCTTCAGCAGATTCTCGTACACCTCCTGCGAATAGCACTCCACCAGATTCACGGCATACTGCCTGCAATAGTTCTTATAAAAATAGCCGAGGATCAACAACACCACGGCACAGACCACTGCCGTAACGATCCACGCAGTTACCAGATATTTTCCGAAATAATCCTTGAAGCTCGGCTTGATCACAGTTTTCTTACTCATAACGTTCCCTCTCCGATGTGTTTTTGGGGACGGTTCCGAAAAACACAAAAATGTGTTTTTTAGAACCGTCCCCAAAAACACATTCACATCTCCTCAAACGAAAGCATTTCCCGCTCATACAGCCTCACAGCTTCAGCGAAGGTCGATGCCCGGCCGTCCCTCAAAGCATCCCGCAGGAACGAGATCACACGGTGATTGAAGTATTCCCGGGGGATCGTGTGGATCACCACCAGATTTTCATTTTCCACCGTTTGGATCTCCTGCTCGATCGTTTCAATGTTCTTATGATATTCATCGATCCGGTAATGGATCGAAGTCACGGAATCCTCAACATCTGCGACCTTCCCCATGAACTCCCGGACTCTCTTTCGATCCCACAGAAAGCCGAGAACCAGCGCCACGATCGTAGGGATCACAACACACAGGATCGTAAGCCCCACCAGCACTCCGATGATTATTTTCCAGGCCGTATCCGAGATCAGATCCAGTAAAACGACAAGAAGCAAAACAACAAGGATCGCGCCGTAGAACGGGCTAAGCAGCTCGATAACGGCGAAGATGATCCCGAGTCCCACGGCAAGTCCGATCACAAAAAACAAAAAAATCCTGGAAAATGAACTGCGAGTCTTGATCTGTTTCGCATAATCCTCCCGTTCGGCCTCCAGGGCGCAAAGATCCGCCTCGGCATCCCTGATATCGGCGCCGATCAACGCGATCTTATTCTTCTTTTTTGCGACTTTCTCCGCCGCATGCCACGCCTCATCAAGCAGCGCCAAAAGCTCTTCTCGTTCGGTGATCTCGCCGATGTCCTTTACCTCGTGCATATGTTACCTCCCTCCGGCAGCACAACACATTATTCCTCAGAACCCTTCTCCAGATTAAAATCCTTTGTTTTAAACATACACTTGATCTTCACGAGGTCCTCAAACAGACCCGTAGCCATGTCCATCCCCGATATGTTAAGGATGTTCTTTGCAGTAAGAAGATCAATGCTGTTTTCGTAATGGTATATGTCTCCGCTTCGCCCAATGATCAGTCGGTCCGAAAACTCCCTTTTCACAATACATTTTTCTACAGAGATTTCTCCGGGAGATACGATCACCTTGATGGTAGAACCGGCTGCCGAGTAGTTCATCGCATGCTGAAGGATCATGATGAGAGCCTGTTTCAGCAGATCCCTGTCAACCGCCACAAGGGGCTTCATCTCAGCGGAAAAATAGCTTTCCATGCCGGCTTTTCGAAGGGGTTCCTTCATCTCCTCGAGGATCTCCCGGCACACTTCCGCAACATCCGTGTTTTCCTTCACATGAGCCGACAAAGCAGTAAGGGAAATGGTATTTTCCATTGCTATTATATTATTATACTTCATCAAACGGTCCCAATATGTGTTCCGTGAAGATAAATAAGCGATCAGAGTAGCAGCAGAAAAACCTATAAAAACATAAATAAACACCAGGTGCGGAAACCTGCCGACAAATGAACCGCTGACACCGATGATAATATCATAGGAATCATAAAATGAACTTGCATTCTGATCCGTCGAAGCAAGAGTTATGGTCTTCCCGGCTATAATGTTACTACCGTTATTATATACTATAATATAGTTCTTATCAAAATAAGCGTTTTCTACGTCTGCTTTCACTGACACCAGCTGACGCCGTTCGAAAACATTAGCTCTCTTTTTTGCGTATTCGCTGCTATCCAGGAAAATCGTTTTGGTCCTCGTCATACTGAACAACAGGCCATTCTCAGTCGTCTCCCGCATGGTCGGTTCGCAGCCGTGTACCTGGCAAATAAAGGGGGGCGGAGTTATTGTAAATATGCTATAAGTCGTGTCAACAATACGCCGTTTAGAAAAAATTTCTTCTCCCCAGGGCACATTACGCTGATGGATCCTCTCACCGATCTCGCCTAAGATCTCCTTCACCTGCTCGGTTTTTTTATCATAGTTTTCACCATCGGTATACCAGTACCAGAGCTCGGCATCTTCGCTGCCCTCCGAAGGATCCGTAATGATACAACGACCGGATACATCACCGGCCGTAAGTTTCTCAATGATCTCTACATCCGCTGCCTTAAAAGTGCCTTCAAGATAGGCCTTGCAAAAGCTCTTGTACAGATTCGATACATACAATAATCCTGATGCAACTATTGCAGCTGTGATGATCCAGGAAACCATCATCCTTTTTATGAATATCTGACGGAATACAGGCTTTACACCTAATGATTTTCTGTCGTATCCGATGGGCTCACTCATATCAAACTCTCTTTCTTTGGAAAATCCTCATTTCTCCAGATTAAAATCCTTTGTTTTGAACACGCACCTGATCTTCACGCGGTCCTCAAACAGGCCCGTAGCCAGGTCCATCCCCGATAAGTTAAGAATGTTCTTTGCAGCAAGAAGATCAACACTGTTTTCGTAGTGATAAATGTCTCTGCGGATTGTGATCAGCTTGTCCGAGAAATCCTTTGTTGAAAGGGGTTTCTCTACGCAGATATCTCCGGGAGTAACGATCACCTTGATGGTAGAACCGGGTGACGAATAGTTCATCGCGTGTTGAAGGACCATTGTGAGAGCATTTTTCAGGAGTTCTCTGTCAACCACCACAAGGGGCTTCATCTCAGCGGAAAAATAGCTTTCCATGCCGGTATTGCGAAGGGGTTCCTTCATCTCCTCGAGGATCTCCCGGCACACCTCTGCCACATCTGTATTTTCCGTCATATGAGCAAGAACAGTATTTTGGGAAACGGTTTTCTCCATCGCTTTTTCATAATAATGCTTTGAAAGGCGCTCCCGATACATAATCCGTGAAGAGACAAATGCGATCACAGCCGCCAAAGTCAGAGCGGCAAGAAGGACAAACAATACCAGATGAGGGAATCTGCCGATAAATGAAGCGTTAACACCGCAAACAAAATAATAGGTATCAAACATCGTAGAAGAGCTAATGATCGTTGGGTCGAGCGCTATTGCCCTCCCCACTGTAATGAGACTGTCGCGATCCTTAAAGTCATAATATATATAGGCATGGGTCCAATAACCTTCCACCCGCTCTCTGACGGACTCCAATTGACGAGACTCAAAAACATTGGCTTTTGAACGCTGGTATTCGCTGTTATCAAAGAAAGCCGTTTCTTTCCTGTCCCGAAAAAAAACTACCCCGTCCTCAGCTGTCTCCCGACCGATCAGTTCATAACCGAACACACAGCAAACATACCGCGGCGGAGACACTTCAAAAAATCCCGGATTTCCCCATCTGCTCTCCAGACGCCATGTATTATTCCAATACCCCAGATCACTGTTGACGCTGCTACTGATTTCTGCGAAGAGTTTCTTAACCTGAGCGGTTTTTTGATCATAGTTTTCAACATCAACATACCAGTCATCGCTATAATCAACTTCGGTATCCTCCGGCCGATCCAGAATGATACAACGACCGGATACATCACCGGCCGATGCAATTCTTTTGGAAATATCATAATCTGCCACCGAAGCAATCCCTTCAATGTAGCTTCTGCAATAACCCCTGTACAGATCCGATATATACCATAATACGACCGCAAATACTGCAACCGTGATGATCCAGGCAACCATCAGCCTTTTTATGAATATCTGCCGGAATACAGGCTTTACACCTAATGATTTTCTGTCGAATCCGATGGGCTCACTCATATCAATCTCTCTTTCTTAAAAACTCGTCGAAAACGTGTCTTTCAGAACCGTCCCCAAAAACACACTTCATCAGAAAACGATCGGCCCGGTTTGAATCACCTGTGACAGCGGCTCGTTGCAGAGGCGGACGGCTTCGGCAAATGTGTTGGCGCGTCCTTCGCGGAGAGCCCGCATGATGATGGAAAGGGGCTTCGGTTCAAGATACTGACGGGGAACGGACCGCGCAAAGCGGTCTATGGATTTCATCAGGGTGTCATGATCGTATTGACATTTGGAGAGTTCTTTCTCCGTCTGCTCGTAGCGGACACTGGCGTCTGTGATCCGTTCATCTTCCAGCCGGCGGATCTTCTTATTGATGGATTCGGCGATCCCTTTGCGAACCGAATGAATGAAGAACATGAACAAAACCAGAGACACTGTGAAGATCAGGAGGATCAGAAGAACCAGGAAAATGACGATCCCGACCACAACGATCAGCAGCCACTTCAACAAATTGGGGTTGCCGGGGATCGCAAAGGCAATGAGTATCAGAAGATAGAACGAAAAGGGCGAGATATAGGCAATGATCGGAGCGAGCACTGCACCGACAACGCTCACCGTGACCTTATATCCCACAAAAAGACCGATGGGGAAAGCCAAAATCATGATCAGCGGAGAGCGAACGTATTTCAGGCTCTTTTGTATTCTCTCTCTTTCTTTTTCATGCTGATCCAGTTCGCCGCGAATATCAGAGAGAGCCGCCCTGAGGCCGTTGATCCTGTTCTGCGAGTTTGCAAGCTCATTTACCGCATACTCCGCCTGTGCCAGAAAGGATATCAGATCCGCTCGATTCAAAAATGCATTGATATCAACCGGTTCACGCATAGGCATGTTCCCCCTTGTCACACTCCGCCGTTACACTTCCCTGTTCCGATAGTTTTCATCCGGCAATAACTCTGCCGTAGTTCTTCCCTGTTCCGATAATTCTCATCCGGCAATAACTCCGTCCCCGGTCCATTATTCCTCATCCAGCAAAAACTCCGCAAACACGCGGTTGCTGACATCCAGCCCGAAATCAGTCAGGCAAATGGTATCGCCCTCGGCCCTGATCAGCCCCTGCTTTAGGAGTCTGGCGGTCTGAGGTCCCAGGACCGTTTCGTAGCGGACCTGGAATTTGGATTCAAACTCAGACTTGGAGATCCCGCGGATCATCCGAAGGCCCAGGAACATATGCTCTTCCATACATTCCTTCCGGGTCAGTTTCTGCACTGCAGTGTGGAGCTTGCCGAAATCGGCCGCTGCCACCTGGTTGTGGTACTCCTCAAGTCTGGTCACGTTCTGATATCTGGTACGGTCCCACAGGGATGATGCTCCCAGGCCGAAGCCCAGATAATCGTAGCCCGTCCAGTAGCCCATGTTGTGGATGCACTCCCTGCCGGGCTTCGCATAATTGGATATTTCATAGCGTTCAAAGCCATTTTCCCGAAGGAGGTCTCTGGTGCGGGCATACATCTCCCGGTCGGTGTCCTCATCGGGGAGCTCCGAAACCAGCGGGCCGTTCTCGCCGTAGAGCTTGTGGAATTCGGTTCCGGGCTCGATGATCAGGCTGTAGGCGCTGATGTGGTCCGGCTTCAGGTCAAGAGCCGCCTGCACTCCCGCCATATAGTCCTCCAGGGACTGCCCCGGCAGAGCGCTCATCAGGTCCAGGCTCAGATTCTCGAAGCCGGCCTTCCTTGCCGCCTGCACACATTCCACGGTGTCCGCATGGGTGTGGATCCGCCCAAGCTTCGCAAGCATGGCATCGTCCGCCGCCTGCATCCCAATGCTGATGCGGTTAAAGCCGGCCTTCCGAAGGGCCGCCAGCTTCTCAAAGGACGCCGTTCCGGGATTGCACTCGATGGTGATCTCCGCATCCTCCTTCACATGAAAGGATTCAAAGACCTGCCCGAGGATCCGCGTAAGACTCTCGGCAGACAACACCGTAGGCGTTCCGCCGCCCACAAAGATACTGCGGACGGGACGGTCGTAGAGTTTCTTATCACTCCCCGAAGCATCCGGAGCCTTTCCGCTCTTGGTAGCGTCCAAAGACTCCCGGCCCTTTCCGGACTTGGCAGGCTCAGAGGAAACATTTTTCTCTTCTGCCTTCAAAAACTCCGCATACTCCCGGATCTCCTTCAGCAGATCCTCCACATACTGTTCCCGTACAGATTCATCGCAGGCCATGGACAGGAAGTCACAGTACCGGCACTTTCTCACGCAGAAGGGCACATGGATGTAGATCTCATATTCCTCCTCCGACCGGAGCGTGAAGGGCTTCATCCTCTCGTTGTTCTCCCCGATCCCGCCGTAAGGTACACTTGCTTCCTGCTTTTTCTTCTTCCCAAACCCGAACATTTTGCCTCCATTGGTGACAAAAGAACCATCCCCCTGTCACCTTTAACCCCTGTCATCGAAAAATGTGTCAATCAGAACCGTCCCCAAATACACAAAAACGTGTTTTTTGGAACCGTCCCCAAAAACACATTTACTCTTCATCCAGCTTCAGCACGCTCATGAACGCCTTCTGAGGTACTTCTACGGTACCGATCTGGCGCATACGCTTCTTGCCTTCCTTCTGCTTCTCCAGCAGCTTCTTCTTTCGGCTTACGTCGCCGCCGTAGCACTTGGCCAGCACGTCCTTGCGGAGGGCCTTGACGGTCTCCCGGGCAATGATCTTGCTGCCGATGGCTGCCTGGATGGGGATCTCGAACATGTGGCGCGGGATCTCATCCTTTAGCTTCTCGCACATTTTCCTACCTCGTTCGTAAGCGCTGCCTTCAAACACAATAAAGCTCAGGGCATCCACCTCTTCGCGGTTGATGAGGATGTCCAGCTTCACCAGCTGGCTTCTGGCATAGCCCTTCAGCTCGTAGTCTAAGGACGCATAGCCCTTGGACCGGGACTTTAACGCATCAAAGAAGTCGTAAATGATCTCATTAAGAGGCATCTCGTACTTTAACAGCGCACGTCCTGCCTCAATATATTCCATACTCTGGTAAATGCCTCTGCGCTCCTGGCACAGATCCATAATGGAGCCGATGAATTCCTTGGTCACCATGATCTCCGCATTTACCACGGGCTCTTCCATGTACTCGATCTCGGAGGGATCCGGGAGGTTGGATGGGTTGGTGAGCTCGATCATTTCCCCGTTGGTCTTGTGGACACGATAGATAACGCCGGGAGCTGTGGTCACCAGGTCAAGGTCGTACTCACGCTCTAAGCGCTCCTGGATGATCTCCAGGTGCAGGAGTCCCAAAAAGCCGCAGCGGAAGCCGAAGCCCAGCGCCACGGAGGTCTCCGGTTCAAAGAAGAGGGAAGCGTCATTTAACTGAAGCTTCTCCAGGGCATCCTTCAGGTCCTGATAGTGGGCGCCGTCCGCCGGATACATACCGCAGTACACCATGGACTGCACCTTCTTGTAGCCGGGCAGGGGCTCCTGTGCCATGTTGTTGGCGTCGCAGATGGTATCGCCCACCATGGTGTCCCGAACGTTCTTGATGGATGCAGTGAAGTAACCAACCATTCCCGCAGACAGTTCCTCGCAGGGAATGTACGCACCTGCGCCGAAGTAACCGGTCTCCACCACCTCATACTCGGCACCTGTAGCCCACATGTGAACCTTTGTGCCCTTCTTGATGGTGCCGTCCACCACCCTGAAAAATACAATAACACCCTTATAGGAATCATAAATGGAGTCAAAGATCAGCGCCTTCAAGGGTGCATCCGGATCGCCCGTAGGCGCCGGGATCTTGGTCACGATATTTTCCAGAACTTCTTCAATGTTGATGCCGTTCTTCGCCGAAATGAGGGGCGCATCCTGGGCCTCCAGGCCAATGACATCCTCGATCTCCGCGATCACACGATCCGGCTCCGCACTGGGCAGGTCGATCTTATTGATCACGGGGAACACCTCGAGATCGTGATCTAAGGCCAGGTATACATTTGCCAGGGTCTGGGCCTCAATGCCCTGCGCCGCATCCACCACCAGGATGGCACCGTCGCAGGCCGCCAGGCTTCGGGACACCTCATAGTTGAAATCGACGTGTCCGGGAGTATCGATCAGGTTGAACACATACTCCTTTCCGTCCTTCGCATGGTAAATGCATCTGACGGTCTGGGCCTTGATGGTGATGCCCCGCTCCCGCTCCAGGTCCATGTTGTCAAGGACCTGGGCATGCATTTCCCTGCTGGTCAGCGTTCCCGTCATTTCAATGATCCGGTCCGCCAGCGTCGATTTACCGTGATCGATATGAGCAATGATACAGAAATTTCTGATCCTGCTTCTATCAAAGTTCTCCATTCGTAAACTCCTTTGTAACTGTTGTACTTTCTTTCTGTTGCTTTCTTTGTATTGCTTTCTTTGTATTACTTCATTTCAGGCCTTCTCAGCCGCTCTGCGGCTAAGAATCGCCTTAGTTTGACTGTTTTCTTAGCCGAACATCCTTCATCAGGCCCGGTTCTCGGCCTCTGCGGCTAAGAATCATCTTGGTTTGGCTGTTTTCTTAGCCGAACATCCTTCTTCAGGCCCGGTTCTCGGCCTCTGCGGCTAAGAATCGCCTTGGTTTGACTGTTTTCTTAGCCGAACGTCCTTCATCAGGCCGGGTTCCCGGCCTCTGCGGCTAAGAATCATCTTGGTTTGACTGTTTTCTTAGCCGGCCAAAGCTTCAGAAATAAGTCTTTATAATCCGGCCTTCTTCAGATCAGTCTTTATTATACTCTTTCTTCAGCTTCGCCATCTTGTAGATGAAGATCTCCGTCGAGATCACCAGCAGAAGCACCATTCCGATGACCACAGCCACGATCACATACAGCATGGTGTTGGAACCGCCGTTGCCACCGTTGCCATTACCGCCATTGCCGTTGCCACCGTTGCCGGAGCCACCATTGCCGCCGTTACCGCCGTTGCCGTTATCGCTTCTACCCTGATCTGCCTCTCTCATTTCCTGATCCTTGGCGTCATCATAGGTATTCTTGCCCAGATCCGAACGGCCGTCGTTACTGCTGCTGTTGGAGCCGTTGGAGCTGCTGCCATTGCCGTTGCCGCTGCCGTTGTCATTGCCGGACTTGGAAGCCGGGGTGTTGGTGATGCCGGTGCCGTTTCCGGTGCTGCCCACAATGATACCGCCGTTCTTTGCGGTCAGGTAAGAGGTGATCCAGGCCAGAGGAGCGTTCCAGTTGATGGTACACTCGTTGACGGACCAGGCTTCAATGTGGTCCATGTAGCATTTCTGCGGGGTAATATCTCCCTTCTGCCAGCCGGAGCCTTGCACCCAGGGATCCTCCATACCGGAGTTGGGGCCACCCGAAAGCACGCCGCAGGGTGCCATGGGGAAGGAATCATCGATAAGCTTTGCCCAGTATCTGTGGTGAGGGTACTGGGTGGTGTGGGTACCGTAGCCGGTGACATAGGAAGTATCCACCGGGTTCCGGCCCAGGATGTAGTCCATACCGCCTGCTGCGCCGCTCAAGTATTTTTCCTCGCCGGTCAGGGCATGAACATAAGCCATGATAATGGAATTGTCCACGACAAATGAATTCGAACCCCAGACATAACCGCGGTCGCTGTCCTTGTAGGAAAGGGTACTCTGGGCATAGGGAAGGCCGTAGCCCTGCTCCTTCTCCTTTGCAAGGTAGGTGTCAGCAGCCTTCTTCAGGGCATTTTCCGCTGCGGAAAGGTCACCCTTTGCAGCCACATCCTTTGCAATGGCAAATGACATGGTTCCGAGAGCCGCAGTCTCACTCCAGGAAAAGCTTCCGAAGGTATCGCAGTTCTCACCGCCGCCCAGGGCTGTGGGAACCTTTAAAAACCAGGAAGATTTCTTTGCATCGTCGTAGTATTCCTTCTCACCGGTGGTGAGGTAAAGCTCAGCCGCTGCCCAGTAAAACTCGTCCGTTACATCGTCATCGCCGTAGGCACCGCCGCCCACAGACTCATCTAAGGGCGCATACATGGCCGGATGCTCCATGGCCGCATCATAGGTACGCTTTGCCACGTCCAGACATTCGGAGGCAAAGTCATCGTCAATGCCCTTCCAAAGTCTTGCCGCCTGAGCCGCACAGGCCGATACATTCAGGGTTGCCGCCGTTGTGGGGGGCTTGATCACACGCTTTTCCGTATCCTGGTCGGGAGCCACTCCGAGGCCCGTCCATTTTTCATCATGAACCTTGTGATAGACCATGTCCTGATAGGTTCCGGTCTTCACCATCATCTTGAACATCCATTCCATTTCCCAGCGGGCCTCGTCAAGAAGGTCCGGATAGGAGTTGTTGTTCTCCGGAATGTTCATGGTGCCGTCGGCGTAAACCTCCTCGTAGCCAAGGTACTTGGCCATTTCATACTGATTCTGCATAACCCAAAGGGAAATGCCGCCGTTCACCACGTATTTTCCATGGTCGCCGGCATCGTACCAGCCGCCGGTCACGTCCTGAGAGCCGGAGGAGCCGCTGTAGCCCCAGGTCTGCTCGATCTGGGCATTATCCGGCTCATGTCCGGAAGCTC
>JAGACB010000177.1 GCA_017614345.1 Lachnospiraceae bacterium | reverse complement strand
AGCACCCAAGTCAAAGCCTTTGGTCTCGGATTCTCCGGTATCATCCGCCGTCATATATATCACGGGGATCACATCGGTATAACGCTTCTGCAGCGTTTCATGCATTTCAAAGCCGGTCATTCCCGGCATGAGCAGATCCGTCAGGATCAGATCCGGGTGTTCCTTTTCATAGAGCTGCAGGGCTTCCTCGGCATTGTTTGCCGTTACTACTTCGTATTTTCCTGCCAGGATGTGGTTCGTCAGTTTGAGCATCATGGGTTCGTCGTCAACGATCAGGATCTTGGACATAATCAGTTCCTCTTTCTTTTCTTGGTATCTGAAACCTTCCGCCGGCGTCTCATCCGGCGGAGGCTTCTTTTTTTCTTATCATTTATCTCCGGAAAGTGCCTTCCGGATCACGGCCACATGGGCCTCATAATCACTGATCAGGTCAGGGTGTCCCTCACGTACCCGTGCCTCATCTTCTTCTCTGGATGCATCCTCCAGAGCCAAAGCTTCGTCTGCCAGCTTTCCGGCACCGATCATCCTTGCCGTGGATTTCAGGGCATGGACCTTGGTGCGGTAATCCATCATGGATCCTGCCGCCAGGGCATCCTCCAGCTCCTGCCGCTTCTCTTCATAGCCGTCCGCAAAGGACCGGAGCATCTCCACATAGAACTCTTCCATTCCGGCACAGTAGTCAATACCGGCTGCGGTATCAAAGCCTGCACGGCTCAGCTGCTCCATGGGGCTTAAGAGTTCGGTGTCGTCAGCTGCTGTCTTCGAAGCAGTTTTCGTTTCCTCCGCCTGCACCCGTTCCCATTTGTCCTGGGGAAGAAGGCGTGTCAGCATCTCTTCCAGCTCCGGGATCTCGATGGGCTTCGAAAGATAATCGTCAAAGCCGGCTTCCAGATACTGTTCCTTCACACCGGCAATGGCATTGGCACTCAGGCACACAACGGGAGTATCATAGACCAGATCCTCCGCCTTCAGGCGCTGAAGTGTCTCAATACCGTCCATTTCCGGCATCATATGATCCAGGAAAATGAGGTCGTAGCGGCTCTTTCTGACCAGATCCAGACATCCTTTTCCGGACTCCGTCAGTTCGGGCTGGCAGCCGTAGAGCTTCATAAGGCCCTTGGCCACCTTCAGGTTCATGTCGTTATCGTCCACGAACAGGATCTTAGCATCCTTCAGGATCAGCTTACTCTTCTGCTCCTTCTTTTCCTCCTGACCGGAGGTCTTGGAGAAGGTGCCGATGGGATCACGGTCAATGACCTGCTGGATCAGAGTAAAGGAGAAGGTGGAACCCTTTCCGTACTCACTCTCTACCTTCAGCTCGCTTCCCATCTTCTTCAGAAGTCCCTGAACTATGGCAAGACCCAGACCGGTTCCTTCAATGTTACGGTTCTTCTGTTCATCCAGTCTCTCAAAGGAAAGGAACAGCTTGCTCCGATCCTCTTCCCGGATACCGATACCGGTATCCTTTACGGCTACTTTCAGGCGGTAATCCTCGCCCTCTGCCGCTTCTCCCTCTACGATCAGCCGTACACTGCCTTCCGGCGTATACTTGACCGCATTTGTCAGGAGGTTGGTGATGATCTGGCGGATCCGCACGTCATCGCCGTAGAGGCTCTGAGGCAGATCCGGAGAGATCTCCGTTTCAAAGATCAGATTCTTCCGTTCCGCACGTTCACCGATCATGTTCACCATATCCGTGATCAGACGAACGGTGTCATAACGCACGGGAACGATCATCATTTTCCCTTCTTCGATCTTGGAGAAATCCAGAATTCCGTTCACCAGCTCCAGAAGGGTACGGCCGGCACTCTGGATGTTTCCGGCATACTCCCGGATCTGAGGGTCCTCCGTTTCCCGAAGGATCATCTCATCCATACCGATCACGGCATTGATGGGGGTTCGGATCTCATGGCTCATCTGAGCCAGGAACTCGGCCTTGGCCTGTCCCGCCTTCTCTGCGTAAGCCGCGGATTCCTTCAGCTGCCGGTTGGCCTTCTCCTGCCAGCGCACGATCCTGTTGACCATCAAGATCACAAGGAACATACCGACTAAGAGGATGGCACTGCCGAGAAGTGTATCAATGATACAGTTGGAATAGATGTATTCCCAGTCGGCGATCATCACCATTGTAAAACCGGTCTTTTGAGATGAGGCTCTCATGGCAACGGTCTTTTTGCCGTCATAATCCTTCATGGTATACAGTGTTGAAGGAGGAATGTCCCCATAGATCGTATCAGCCAGATTGACCTTGTGATCTGCGGTCATCTCGAAATCCTTGTTGGGATGGTTTAAGATATCTCCGTTGGAGTCCGCAATGAAGGCATAGGTATATTCATCCATTCGCTCATCCATCACGGTGATCAATTTGTCCAGGAAGAAATCGATGCCGAAAACGCCGATGAATTCTCCCGCCTGTCCGTAGACCATCCTGGAAAATGTAATACAATACTGCCCCGTCTGTTCATCAAAATAGGGGCTGGAGACGCTGAAGCCGTCCTCGGACTTCACGGTATCCCGGTACCACTGCCGATCTTCCACCCGCCAGTCTTCTCCGGGTTCCCAGCCGTTGTTCATGATCACGGTATGCTCCCGGTACGGATTGGCCAGATAGCAGACCGAGATCTCGGGATAGCATTCCGCCATATCATTCAGCCACTCAACACAGCCTTCGTAGTCATCCGCCAGCTCCGGTCTGACAGCCAGGTAATTGGCGAACATTTCCGTGGTATCTTCCTGATACTGCACCCAATCGTTCAGCTTTACGGCATATTGCATTTCCATGATGTACATGAAGGAACGGGCTTCCGACCGTCCCTGCCGTACGGATACCGAAACGTTCAGGATCAGCGACAGGATCAGTACAAAAAGGATCAGAAGACGGAACCACCGGATGAGGCGTGCCATGTTATCCTGTTTTGCTTTTTTGGTTTTTTCTCCGTCTGTTTGCGTCTCGGAAGCAGTCTGTTCCAAAAAGGTCATCGGAACCTTCTTACCTTTTCCCTGCTCTTCCGCTTCAATGAGCCGGAAGGATCTGACATTTTCCACCAGAGTGGACAATCTCAGAGAGGATTCCCGGATGTCACTGACCGCTTCCTTCATCTCCTGTTCACCCGCCTGAACTCCTGCGGAATGAAGACCGCTGCTCACGGCCAGAAGACGTTTCACCGGCAGATCCATTTCCACGGACAGATTATTGAGGAACCGGTCACGATCCTTCAGCGCCTGCTCCGCCTTCGCACGGTTCACGGTGGAGACCAGATAGAGCACCACAATGGAGATCAGCATGGTCAGGAAGATCACTCCTCGCATGACCAGAGACCAGATGGAATCCTCATAGAGCACGGTATTGTTCACGCTGACGATCATATACCAGCCGTTTTTGGTCTCACTGGAAAATACCGTCACGGTATCATCTTCCACGCTCGTAACGAAGCTTTCATGCTCGTTGGAAGCCAGCACTCTGGAAACGATCTGGGTATACTGGGGAAGATTCTTATCGATCTGTCTTCCCACGTAATCCATGTCGTTATAACCCACGATCATCCCGTCATCGGTAATGATCATGGCAGAATAACCTTCCTGTCCGTCCAGCATCTTGTTGATGGAATTCTGGACTTCTTCGAAGGTAAAGTCCATGGCCACCACCGTTTCCCGGTCCTCTAAGAGCTTGGACATGGTAAAACAGATCTTTTTGGTCATCTGATCCATGTAGGGATCGGAGATACAGACCTCTCCGGGTCTTTCCACAGCTCCCACATACCAGATCCGCTCGGTGGCATGATAATCCTCCGGCATATCAAAATCCGGAATATACACAAACTTTTTGGAAGCCACATAGGTATTGAAGGTGACACCGTCCGACTTAAGGAGATACTCCTGCTTCTGTTTCAGAACAAACTGACGGATGCTTTCTTCGTCAGCCCCCTGTCGGATCAGTTCTTCCACTCCAAAGCCGAAGGTCTCCAGGGAACTTTCCGCATTCGTCAGGGTTTCCTGCAACTCATAGCGGATGCTGTTTAAGCGCACTTCACCTGCTTCCTGAGTGCGGTTTGACAGCATCTGGATCATCTGCATGGTATTCATGGTGGTTACCACCACGAATACCACGATGACCAGACTGAGGATGAGGTAATCCATCGGCCTGAGCGCCCGGATCACCTGTTTCAATCGGAATTTCTGTCCGTTCTTCTTCATTCCCTGTGTCTCTTCCTTAACATGGTCACAGACTGTATGTAGTCAGTGACTTTTTGCTATTACAGACTTCCTGTTTTCTTTGCATACCGATACAGGAAGGTCACGATCTGACAGCGTGTACAGTCATTGTCCGGCTTGAAGGTATTGTCTGCATAGCCGCCTACGATACCGTTTTCCACGCCCCACTGAACTGCGTTATAATAATATGCTTTCTTGTTGGAAACATCCGAAAAGATGACGGAGGAGGTAGCCGGTGTTGGCTTTCCGGCCATCCGGTAAAGGAAGGTGATGGCCTGAGCTCTTGTGCAGGTGCCCTTCGGCTTGAAGGTGCCGTCATTGTAACCGCCTACGATCCCGTTCTCTGTTCCCCAGAGCACTGCCTTGTAGAAGTAATCACTCTTCTTCACATCCGAGAAGATGCATTCGGTACTTACCGGTTCCGGAGTTCCTGCCTGACGCCAGAGAAATGCGATCATCTGTCCTCGGGTACATTCTCCCTGAGGATTAAAGGTGCTGTAAAGGCCGTTACTGTCCTTAACTCCTGCAGTGATGCCCTTGTCGGATGCCCAGTAAACCGAGTCATAATAGTACGGGGCGGGACTGGTCTTTCTTACGTCCGTAAATTCCACGATGATCTTACGGGTGGCACTTCCGTCGGAGCAGGTTGCCTTTAAAGTCACCTTTCCGGTCTTCTTTGCAGTGAGCTTACCGGTGGAAGGATCCACGGAAACCACCTTCGGATCGGAGGAAGACCAGGTCACTCCGGAAGCTGCCGCCGTATTGTCAGGGCCGAACTCGGCATCCTTCTCTTCTCCCACCGTCATATACAGAGCGGAAGAAGGCAGCTGGATGCTCTCCGTTACATGAATGGTAACGGGATCGATATAATAGGTATTTCCGTAAGCCTCCAGCTTACAACGGATCTCGGTTCCGTCAAGAGCCTTACTTCTCGGGCAGATATAAAGTTTATTGCAATCGACTCCATAGAAGTCACCGCCGGCAATCAGGTTCTCCCATTCACCGTTTCCTTTACGGCCCTGCCAGGTATATCTGACCTTTCTCTGATCCGGTTCATTGGTGTAGACCGGAATATACCGGGGCTCTCCGACAACCAGATTGATATCCTCCATGGGTGCATCCAGGATCGCAAACTCCTCTGCATCAAAGAACACATAGCTCACCACACGTTCTCCCTTGGAAAGAACCGTCGTTTCCGTTCCCACATTTCCGTTCAGCATCAGGAAAAAGGGATTCTCCTCCGATTCCACGAACTGATACTTATCTCCGAAGCCCACAGGTTCCCGGACGGTCAGTTCCACCAGAAGGCAGTAAAGATCCTCCCCGTTGATTTTCTCTCCGTGCTTCATAGGTACCCTGTCATCAAAGTACTGTCCCTTCGGGATCCGGTACCATATAGTTTTGGTGGCGTAGATATTTCCCTCGGTAGGTGCCATGACCCGGATCGGATTCTGAGAACCGAAGGAAGGCGCATAACCGCCGATCACCGGCTGACAATCGGCTACCAGATAGGCTGCATTCATGGGAATGGCATCCGTTTCCGGCATATAGATCCAGATGTAGGCCCATTTGCCGCTGTTTACGACTCCTCTGACATAAGCATCCTGGCCGTTGATCTTAAACTTGGTCTTTCCCAGTTCAAATTTTGTCAGATCAGCCGCTTCCAGCTTGATATCCGCAATGTAGACCCTTCCGCTTTCAAAGTTTTTTTTGATGGGAAGATCCATATCCTTCGGATAGTATTCTGTCTCCGCAACCGTTACGCCGGGAGTCTCCGAAACCGCCGGTTCAGGCTTCTGACCCGCCACGGGAACCGGACAGGAGATCTCCACCTGCCCGAAGGTCTTCACATCATTTTCAGCCTGAAGTGCATAGACACGGGATGTGGCAGCATAAACATACGAATCGGCCATGATCTTTGACTCCATGACCACAAACTTCTTGGAAGGTTCTTCAATCTTGAGTTTCACGCTTTTGATCCGATACACATCCGTATCTTTGATGGTCAGATCATCATTCAAATGATAAACCGTGATGGTGTTATCAAACCGGAATTCTCCGTTCTGTGCCCACTCAGGCAGCGCCGGAGTTTCAAAGGCAAATGTCTGGAACTCTCCCACCTTCACCTTCAGGTTCTTAACGGAACCTTTGTCACAGGAAGGAGAGAGATAGGAAAAATCAAAATCATAACCGTCCAGCTCGCAGCGATCGGCGAAATCCTGCTTATCACAGATATTCACATGAAAGTCTCTTGACGAAGTGCTGCCGTAGCTGTTGGAAACCTTGCAACGGAAGGTGATCCAGTCAAACTGGCTGTCCTTTGAGATATTCGTGGTATCCACACGAAAATGTGCGGTGTGAGTCCCGGAATAAACATCATTGTCATCGAGATTCAGCCATTTTTTCTCTACATCTCCGGAATAGGCCTGCCAGCGATAGGTGAGATTTCCGCCGGTAGCCTGAACCTCCATATCATAGTATTCGCCCTGATATACGGTGCCGTCATCTTTGGTGCTGACGATGTTGGGTTTTCCGTCCGCAGATGCGCTCGTCACCGAAAAACTCAAAAAGGTCAGGAGACAGAGAACGGCAAAGGCCGCCTGTCCTGCCTTACGACTCAGGTCCTGAAATGTGATGTGACCGAAAAGGATGCGTGCGTCTGCGCGTTCCTGCCGGTCACGGTGCAATGATCTCTCCATATTCTTCCTCTCCTTACTGCTCTTTGTAACACAATTTCCAAAACGTCCGGCAGGAAACCCTGCCGTTTTCTACCTTCAAGAAAGACCGGCCACGGGACCGGTCTATGTTTTGAAAGACTCATTGTCCTTCTGCCCGACTCTGTCAGACTCCGAACAATAATAAGATATAGTAGACGGTGACACCCGTGAAAAGCAGGCTGTCAAACCGGTCTAAGATCCCGCCGTGTCCGGGGATCAGATTTCCGTAGTCCTTTACGTCCATCTGTCTCTTGATGGCGGAGGCTGCCAGGTCACCGATCTCACAGATGATGGAGCCGGCCAGGCAGATCAGTGCACATTTCCAGATCATTCCGCTGTAATCCGCGATAAAGTAATCCAGAACCGCACCGTAGATCACACCCAGGATGGTTGCTGCCACAACTCCGCCTACAGAGCCCTCCTTGGACTTCTTGGGACTTAAGACCGGAGCCATCTTGTGCTTTCCGAACTTGGAACCGATAACGTAGGCAAAGATATCACAGCCGCAGGCTGCCACCACCGGGACCCAGATGAGCCAGAGCCCGTGATCCATCATGCGGATCAGGTACAGATGCGACATCATGAATGCGATATAAAAGGGAGCCAGAATGGCACCCAAAAACTGTTGCAGCTTATAATCCGTATAACGGATCACATAAACGGAAAAGACTGCCAGGACAGTCACTCCCACCCACAGACCGGCCGGAAGGGAAAATCCGGGGATCGGAAGGATGGTGATGTAATAAAAGATTGCCGTCAGATATCCGACAATTCCGAGCAGTTTCTTTTCAATACCGAACACTCGGTATAACTCAAACATAGCCATGAGTGACAGAAGCACCGCACCCGCCCAGGTCACATAACCGCCCGGGAAGATCAGAATTACCGCCACGATCAGGATCACGATCCCGCTTAGTGTTCTCTTCATAACCGATCAACTCCGTATAATGAGGATTTGGAACGCATTCACCGGGAAAGCCCGGTCAACGAGATCATTTCTTTCTTCCGCCGAATCTTCGGTCTCTCTTGCTGAAAGCTTCCACAGCCTTGATCAGCTCATCCATGTTGAAATCCGGCCACAGCACATCCGTCACATAGATCTCGGTATATGCCAGCTGCCAGATCAGGAAGTTGGAAAGACGGATCTCACCGCTGGTCCTGACCAGAAGATCAGGATCAGGGATCCCTGCCGTATCGAGATAGGCTGAAACCGTCTGCTCCGTGATCGTATCGGGATCCAGCTCTCCTGCCGCCACCGCCTTGTACATCCGCCGTGTGGCACGGGCGATCTCATCACGACCTCCGTAATTCAGCGCCAGCACCAGAGTCATTTCGGTCAGGTCCTTGGTCAGCTCCTCGATCTCATTCAACGCATCGATCAGGGAAGGTGAAAACCGGGAACGGTCTCCTATGGAGATGACACGGCACCCCTCATCCATGGCTACTTTCTTCAGTTTGATAATGTACTTGTGAAACAGCGCCATCAGTGCGCCGACTTCTTCTTCGGAACGTTTCCAGTTCTCCGTGGAGAATCCGTAAACCGTCAGGTATTTGATCCCGAGCTCGTTACAGTCCCGAATGGTCTGCTCCAGGGTTTCACACCCCTGAGCATGTCCGAGTTTCCGGGGAAGATGCTTTCTCTCCGCCCATCTCCCGTTTCCGTCCAGGATGATCGCCAGATGATTCGGGATCTTCAAAGTATCTCTGGCGTTTTGGATCTGTTCTTTGGTTGCCATAAAAATCTCTTTCTAACTACAGAATAAGGGAATGATCAAACGGATATTATACAGTAAGGATCTCTTTGGACTTATCTTCCACAGCCTTATCGATCTTGCCTACGTATTCGTCCGTCATCTTCTGAATCTGATCCTCGCCGTCGGCAAGCTGATCCTCGGTGATCTCGGAGGACTTCTCCTTCTTCTTCAGAGCGTCGTTGGCATCACGGCGGATATTTCTCACTGCAACCTTTGCAGCCTCGCCCTTCTTCTTAACGTCCTTCACCAGTTCCTTACGGCGTTCCTCGGTAAGCTCCGGGAATACCAGACGGATCACACGACCGTCGTTGGTGGGGTTGATGCCGAGATCGGAGGTCTGGATGGCCTTCTCGATGGGCTTGATCATATTCTTCTCCCAGGGCTGGATCTGGATGATCCGGGGCTCGGGAACGGAGATATTTGCCACCTGCTGGATGGGTGTCATGGTTCCGTAGTACTCAACCGTCAGACGGTTTAATACGTTGGGGTTTGCACGTCCCGCACGGATGGTCATCAGTTCGGAAACCAGAGAATCCAGGGATTTTTCCATTTTTTCTTCACAGTTCATTAAAATCTCTTCCATAATCTTTCTCCTTATGTTTTTCTTGATCGTCAGATGTTATATATCCGCTCAGACCGTTACCGTAGTACCGATCTTTTTGCCGAGAAGTGCATTTGCAATGCCGTCCGGCTCGTTCAATGAGAAGATGGCCATGGGCATGTGATTCTCCAGACACATCTGGGAAGCGGTCAGGTCAATGACTGCCAGTTTCTGCTCGATCACTTCCTGAAGGGAAATGGTCTCGTACTTCTTCGCATTCGGATTCAGCTTCGGATCGCTGTCGTAAACTCCGTCAATGGCCTTGGCCAGAAGGATCACGTCCGCTTCCATCTCAATGGCCCGAAGAGCTACTCCGGTATCCGTAGAGAAGTAGGGATGTCCCGTTCCTCCCGCAAAGAATACCACCATACCGTTCTCAAAGCACTCCAGTGCCCGGTCCTTGGAGAACAGCTCCGTCATGGTACCTACTGCAAAGGGAGTCATTACCTTGGTCTTCATGCCCTGACTCCGGAAGATCTCCGATACGTAGATCGCGTTCATGACCGTAGCAAGCATACCAATCTGGTCGGCTCTGGTCCTTTCGATCGCTGTACTCTCACGCCCTCTCCAGAAATTACCGCCTCCGATGACTACTCCGATCTGTACTCCGGCGTCCACAGATACCTTCACCTGTCTGGCTACCTCGGTTACCGTTGCTTCATCAAAACCGGTCTTTTTTTCTCCGGCGAGTGCCTCTCCGCTGAGTTTCAAAAGAACCCTCTTATACTGGCTCATTGTGTTCTGCCTCCAGTCCTGCATGCTCATTTTCGGGGAAATGACCCCCGTAAATGGAAGTATAACACAGGGGCAAAAAAACTTCAACCAAAAACACCTTCCGGCCCCTCCCGCATCCCCCAAAACAAAACCCCGGAAATCCTCTTTTTTTGACCATTTCCACCAATTGACAAAAGCAGGTATGGTTATGTAAGATAGAGAAGGAATTATACGGGAATGGTCTGACCCGAAAAGGGCCGGACGGGCCGGGAACCCCCGGCTCAAAAATCCATCTATGGAAAGGAAGAACAATTTATGAAAAAGAAAATGACAGGAACTATCGCATGTCTGGCAGCATCCGCTGTCCTCGGAACCGCCCTTCTCACAGGCTGCAGCAGCACCACCACTGCAAAGGACACCACCGTTAAGGTCGTTGACATTTCCCTGACGGATGAAGAGTATGCTTTCGGTATTGACAAGAACAATGCCGAACTGCTTACAAAGGCAAATGAGTACATTGCCAAGGTAAAGGGTGACGGAACCTTCGACAAGATCTGCGAAAACTATTTCGGTGAAGGAACTCCTCAGGCAGTTGTTTCCGCATCCCAGGATTCCGGCAAGGATCAGCTGGTGGTTGTGACCAACGCAGAGTTCTCACCCTTCGAGTACAAGGAAGGCTCCAACTACTACGGTATCGATATGGAGCTGGTTTCCGGTCTGGCTGATTTCCTGGACAAGGAACTGGTCATCCTCGATGTTGACTTCGATTCCGTCTGCAGCTATGTAGACACCGGAAAGGCAGATATGGTTGCTGCCGGTCTTACGGTCAATGAGACCAGAAAGCAGAGCGTTACCTTCACCGACTCCTACTACTATGCTTCTCAGGTCCTTCTGGTTCCTCAGTCCAGCACCAAGTTTGCAAACTGCAAGGATGCCGTAGACGTCCTGAAGATCTTAAATGAAGGAAAATGCAAGATCGGCGGACAGTCCGGAACCACTGCCGAGTTCTATGTAAAGGGCGATGAAGAGTGGGAATTCGAAGGCATTTCCGGTGCAACCTGGGTCGGATACAACTCCGGTTCCTTAGCTGCAAACGATATGCTCGCAGGCAATGTTGATTATGTTCTGATCGACAAGGCTCCCGCAAAGGTGATCGCAGAAAAGATTGCCAAGGCTAACAACTGATCTCTCGGTCCGGTCCCGGAAACGGGATCGGACTTTTCATCAATCAGATCAGTTTCGGTTTTGAACCGAATCAATAAGTAAAGGAAATTGCATAAACATGATTAATAAATGGAACATGTTTTATAATGCTTTCATGGAAAAGGGTGGTTATCAGGAAGTCCTGACCGGTATCCTCAACACCATCCTGATCGCCTTCGGCGCCCTGGTCATCGGCATCCTCCTCGGAACCGTGATCGCCGCCTGTGAGGTGGTTTCCAGCAAGCATCCTGTCGTAAAGGTCCTCAAAAAGATCTGTCAGGTCTATGTCGCCTTTTTCCGCGGAACTCCCATGGTAGTCCAGCTCCTTCTGGGCTATTTCGTAGTCCTTCCCCTTCTCGGGATCTCCTTAAGCTCCGTTGTGGTCGCTGTGATCATCATGGGCTTAAACAGTGCCGCCTACACCTCTGAGATCATGCGTTCCGGTATCCTTTCGGTGGATCCGGGACAGATGGAGGCAGGCCGGGCGCTCGGCTTAAACTATTCCACCACCATGATGAATGTGATCCTGCCTCAGGCAGTCAAGAACATTCTCCCGACCCTGGGCAATGAGCTCATTTCCCTGATCAAGGAAACCTCCGTTGTCAGCTTTATCGGCGTGGTGGATCTCTACAAGGCCTTCCGCAGTATTGCTTCGAGCAACTACGAATATATGGTCCCGTTCCTGGTCATGGCAGTGATCTATATAGTCATGATCCTCGTGATCACCGGCCTGTTACGTCTGATGGAAAGGGGGCTTCGAAACAGTGATAAGCGTTAGAAACATTTATAAGCAGTTTGGAACCCTTCAGGTGTTGAAGGGCGTATCCACCGAGATTCAAAAAGGCGAGCGGGTTGCCATCATAGGTCCCTCCGGCGGCGGTAAAAGTACTCTTCTTCGGTGCATGAACCTCTTAGAGGAGCCCACCTGGGGCGAGATCTGGATGAAGACCGGGGAAGACACCATGGGTCGCTTAACTCCCGTGGATCCCTATCTCCACCCCGAACTCATTGCTCTCTCCGGCGTATATCAGAGCCTTTCCGCCGAAGGCGCACGAACAGTTCCGGAGGAATACCTGAAAAACGGTTTTCCCGGTGTGACCATTCCGGATCCGAACACCCTGATCTTTGCAGGCGGACAGACCATCAGCTCTGAGGACTATCATTTAGGCGCCGTTTTGAAGATCCGTAAAGAAGACCTTCTGGATCGGGAGAAATCCTCTGCCTACCGGACCGCCTTAAAGAGTCTTCAAAAGCAGGACCAGATTGACGTCAACATTGCCAGACAGAAGGTCGGCATGGTATTCCAGCACTTTAACCTCTTTGCCAACCTGACCGTCATGGACAACCTGCTTCTGGCACCCACCAAGCTGAATGCCTTCTCTTCCGATAAGACCGAGAATCAGGCCAAGGCCAAAGAAAAGGCCGAATACCTCTTAAACCGCATCGGTCTGTACGAGAAGCGAAACGAGTTCCCCTCCAGACTTTCCGGCGGTCAGAAACAGCGTATCGCCATCATCCGTGCCATGATGATGAATCCGGAAGTCCTGCTCTTCGACGAGCCCACCTCCGCTCTTGACCCCGAGATGGTCGGCGAAGTATTAGAGCTCATCCGCTCTCTCGCGGACACCGGCATGACCATGGTCATCGTAACCCACGAAATGGGCTTTGCCCGCGAGATCGCATCCCGGATCCTGTTCATTGCCGACGGCATCATCGCCGAAGAAAATCCCCCGAAGGAATTCTTCGAGAACCCAAAAAACCCGAGACTTCAGGAATTCCTGTCAAAGGTACTGTAATTTCAAGATGACCTGCAATCAAGTCATCCATATCATGCGAAGGGACCGGCACAAGATTCGTGCCGGTCCCTTCTTGATTATGCAACATAGGAGGTATACTCCTCAAGTCAGCTTAATTGTTTTGTCTGAGTCATCGGTGAAATCCCGGTCATCTTCCTGTGGTTCATCTGAAAAGTCCCCCGGGTTATCATCTGCCGCTTCCTCACATTTTTCTACAGCTTCTTTCGGTGACCTCTTCCCTATAATAACATCAAGTATCCCGGAACCGTATATTTCATACATTGCTGCCGGACAAAAGATGCTGTTACAAAGGATCTCCCTCGTTGGTGTGGTATTATCACAATCAACACAGATCTTAAAGCGAATCTCCCCGTCATAAAAATCCATTTCAAAGTTTCCGATATTGAGACCGTAATTAGCCCGGCAAATGAATTCCGCCATCTCCGACATAGCCTTTTTATCTTCCGGATCGACACCTAACGGAGCGATTGCATAAACAAGATACAGATTACTCTTAACAAAAATGATGTGGCTGATATCCTTGATCCTTCCTTCCAACGACATACGGAATCTGAAACGCCCCAGCTTATCATTAAAATCATACAGCATATCTTTCTCATCGAGGTAGTCTTTGATCACATTCGCGAGTTCTTCTGAATAGTTCATTTTACTTTCTCCTTTTGACGTCTAATTCTTATACCGATACAGGAACGTCACCATCTGGGAACGGCTGCACTGATTCTCCGGTCGGAATGTGCCGTCAGAGTATCCTCCGGTAATGCCCGACTCGCTGGCCCAAAGTACTGCCTGATAGTAGTAGGAATCCTTGTTCCTATTATCGGAAAATGCATTCTTACTTCCGGAAGGCTCGGGCTTGCCCGCCATACGCCACAGGAACGAAACAGCCTGTGCTCGGGTGCAGACATTATCCGGGCGGAATTCGTATCCGCCGGGAACCTTGTAGCCACCTACAATGCCGGTTTCATACCCCCAGAGCATTGCCTTGTAATAATATGCCTTTGTATCCTTCGCATCCTTAAAGGGATTCTTTGTAATTGTCGGATCCGGGCAGCCTGCCATGCGCCACAGGAAGGAGACCATCTGAGCACGGTTGCAGGTTGCTTGAGGATTAAAAACAAGTCCTGTGCCATCTTTGTCTTTCACTCCCCCGGTAATCCCCTTGAAATAAGCCCATTGAACTGCATCGTAGTAATATACTCCGGTTTTTACATCATTGAATACAGAATCGATCTTAGGTGCCGGGGCAATAAGGATTGCCGTATCAACAGAGGAAGGGGTTATAGACATGATGCTCTGAGCATTTCCGTAAATGAGAGGCTCGACGTCACGTGTAGGATAGTCATCTGCATTGAAAGCAGGAACTGCAACTGCAGTCACCACAATCGCAGAGAGGGACCGGTAAGTTTCATCGCCCACAATACCATCAACTTCTAAGCTATGGTCTTTCTGATATTTTAATACTGCTTTACGTGTTTCATCCCCGAAGATCCCATCAATCTTTACCGTGTAGCCTTTTTCAGTCAAAAGGCTCTGGATTTCTTTAACATCATCCCCCGTACAACCATAAGAAATCAATCTTGAAAGACCTCCGGAAGTATTCTTGTTAGAGGATGTGTTATTGCCGGAAGATGAGGCTTTACTGAGCTCGTTTACTTTAGAAACCAGTTTTGAAAACGTCAATGGGCCTACTATACCATCGCATTCCAGATTATTATTTTTTTGGAACTGCTTCACTGCGTTCTCAGTATCCCTTCCGAAAATTCCATCAACACCACAACTACCAATATTATAGCCCAGCTTCCCCAGATATTCCTGGATCATTTTTACATCAGATCCCTGAGAATTGCGTGACAGGTTTCTGGAAAGAGTCTGACCGTTCGATCCGCTGTTTGAACTCCCGCTCCCCTGACTTGCAAGAAGATCCAAACGAACCGTCGCATAATAGCCTCTGGAGACCTCAAGGTCAAGGCGATCGTTATTGTGTCCGGAAAGAAGCGGTGTTCCGGAAGAGCTTATACCCGTGCAGATCATAACATGTCCAAGGCTCGTCCACACTGGATTTCCGGGCTTTATTTCAGAAGCGGAGGGACTCATTCGTACCAGATTCTTGTAGGCTGAATGATCCCTGAAATAATATAACAGAAGATCTGCATTGATATAGGTTGATGTTCCTGCGATTTTACCTCCGGAATTGTAGGTTCCCCATGTACTGTCCGTAGGGAGCCCTCCGGCAACAAGAGCCGAAGAAACAAAGTTAGCACAATCTCCTCCGGAAGAGTTATAATTTATGTGTCTGGGATCATAACTACATCCGCATGTTCCACTATCACTGCACGAGTATCGCCTGGCGTAACTTACTGCGGCACCTGAGTTATACGTCACCGCTGCTTCCGCTATGCTGATCATACTATGCTCCGATCCGTTCGGAAGCGGAAGTGCTGCCACAGAGGAAAATGCGATAACTCCGGCACACAGAGATGTTGCAACGCGTAATGTAAGCGATTTCATTGTTCTTTTCTTATTCATATTGTTTTCTCCTCTCATCTGTGTTTTTTCTTTAGAAAAGATCCTTTGCTTTTTTCTCAATAAAACACTTTCTTTCTGAATTATTATTTCTTCCTTTTTCGCGGTTTCGTTTTCGGCTTCTGCCTCCTTTCCCGATCTGATTACCGTCTGATTTCTTCATCTCTCCTTTACACCCAAAGAATACCATGGGTATATCGCCCAAATCCATTACACGCATACACAGTATGGAAAATCCAGCATAATTTGGTATGTACCCAAAATCAGATGTGTATCATACCCAAATATGCCCAAATTCCTACAGACAACTCAGGAGATGCTGTTGCACTGCCGAAACCTTTCCTAAACTAAAACACACCCCTCTGCAAAAGCAGAGGGGTGTGCAAGTCTGTTCCTTTCACATCGTTCTTAATCAACTTCTTCATCTGTTTCTTCATCGTATTCCGCAGCTTCGATCACCGAAGGAAAATAATAACCCGAGCCGTCATTTCTGAGTGTATTGTATGTGGCTTTATGACCTTTCGTACCCTTAGAAGTCATGCGTTCCAATCCTTTGTCGATCATTGCCTTCCTCATTTCATTCACCACACATGAAACATTGATATCGTAATTATCATCTCCGGATGAATCAGCAGTTTTTTTCTTCTTCATTCGCTCCAATATCTCTTTTTGAGGCATCGGTTCTTTTGCTTCCGTCAGGATTTTAACAAATCTTTGTCTGGCTTTTCCGCTGACCGAATACGAATGTGCTTCATCGTCGGGGTTTTCTCCTGCAATCTTTTTTGATTTCGGATAATAATATACCTTCGGAGCGATCAGAATACGATCCTTTGTATCGTCAGCAGGAGTATCCTCAGGTTCTGTCTTTTTCTGAATCTTCTTATACTTCTTTATCTGTTCCCTATACCAACACTCCAACCATCTCCTGATATCCGATCGTTCAAAGCATTCCTCCGGATCCTCGTAATTCATATCTGTATAATCCAGATGGTATCTGACCTGTTCATTATTCGGCTCCACATTTTCATCGCACAAAAGCAGATGACCATCTTCATCAATCGCAGTCCAGGTATGACCCAATAATCGTATTTTACCGCAGGTAGGGATCTTCGAAAGCTCCGCAGCCAGTCTGATAGTGGGTCGGACATCCTCAAAATAGTCGGAACGTGCACCATTCAGGATAAGATATCGCCTCCGACACGCAATAAAACAACCTATCTGATCACTGTGTCCCTTTGAGCGAAGACGCCACCAGGTATCCCTGGAGTGAACCGGGATTCTTTCCCTGTTTTCGAGGTACTCTTCCTCAGACATCAGTGACAGATCTTCTTTTTTCACAAATTCCAGATAGTATTGCTCGATCAGCCAGGGATAAAGGAAGTCTCTCCTTAAGTCGCTTCTCATCCAATCATTTTTCTTAACAGGATCGTATTTCTTATAGTACTGTCTGTGAGCTATGAAGGTATCACATAAAAGAATGTCTTCCTCCATCCAGGTCCAGGAATATCCAAACAGGTTCAGAGAGCTTCCCGGGGTATTATTGCAGTCTTTACTCTTCACCTTTAAGATCGGTCTGATGGCGGAACCTGCAGATACAACAACATCATCCCTGTAAATTGAGTT
>JAGACB010000176.1 GCA_017614345.1 Lachnospiraceae bacterium | reverse complement strand
TTCTCTTCACTCTGGTTTATTATGCCCTGTTCTCGGGCTTTTTTATCGAATATTTCGCCAACGGCCCCATTGCCGAGGAGGAATTCAAGCTGGCCAAGGAGTGGTTCAAAGAGTACGGAAGCACCATTGACGAACAGGAATATAAAGGGTTACTTACGCAGCTTTCCCGGGAAAAAGAACATTTTTCAGATGCCTTGAAAAATATACCTGCAGCGGCGGAAAACGGCATCACCACCTATGATGAGTATGAGAGGATGCTGGATTCGACGGATGATGAAGATGCTGCTGAAAATGCAGAGTCCGGAAGTGCGGAAATCCATTATTCACGAGAGTTAGATCAGCAGATCCGGAACGGACTGGATATGACTCTGCTGTACCGGATCCAGATCATGGAAAGCACCGCAGAATATCTGGAAACCCGGTTTCAGGGGAAGGTTCTTCTTCCGGGGGATGCCGGGGAGTTGCGGCCGGCGGAAGTGGAGCGCTTAGAGGAACTTGACCGGTCGGAGCTGAAGTTCGGTTATCTGCCTGTGGGGGTTCTGGATTCCACAACGGGCCTCATCATAGCGGTGGTGATCCAGATCGTCATCGGCGTCATCATTCTCCTGTCTCCCACCATTGTCCGGGACCGGTTAAACCGGGTGCAGGGGCTGCAGTACACCACAAAGACCGGGAGAAAGATCCTTTCGGTGCAGTTTCTGGCAGCCATCCTGTCGGGGGTGGTGTACGGAACGGCTACCATCCTGTTCTACGGCGTTCTGCTCTTCGGAAAGGGCGTTCTGGATTTTCGGGGCTTCTACCTCATGAGCATGGGATACATTCCCTGGGTCAACTGGACCTACGGCACCTACCTGCTGGTCATCGCAGGGATGGCGGTGGTGATCTCCGTGGTCGCATCGGCCTTTACGGTCTTTCTGTCCCGGTACAGTCAGAATTACATCGGGATGCTCTTAAAATCCGTGATCCTGGGAACACTGCTGATCTTCCTTTTTGCCATGCTGCCCATCATCACCAGACCCTTCTTCATGTTTAACCCCATGTCCTTCAATTTCCATACCGGAAAGATCGAGCTGGTGCTGCTTTCGGTGCTGTTTGTGTGCTCGTTGCTACCTCTCGGGTTTTCGCTTCTGAGGCAGGGGAGGAGAGAGTTGGCGTAACTGATTTTATTAAGATATCATAATTAGATAAAATTTGTATAAAATAGGGGAACGGCGCACCGCCCGGTGTAGCCGTTCCCCTTTGTACGTGCTATTGACATAAAATGTGATTCTTATTATAATCAACATAGGGTTATTCTAACCTTTTAAGCATTTTTTAAAGGAGCCTGACCGGTATGGAGACAAATGTCGGCGGCCTTCGTGCCGTGGAATTGTATTATCGGGGGATCCGTGAGATCGAGACCGGTGATACGGTCTATCTCCAGTCCCGCGCAAGATTGAACACGCCGGATCTTGGCACCATGATGCCGGAGAGTTACCGGCCTGTAGCGGAGCTTTCTTCGCACTGCCTGACCCTGTTCGAACTGGAACTGAGACAGGCACTGGAGGCGGGGGTAAAGTTCCGGGAAAGAGATCTGGTATTTCGTTGGATCTCGGTTTATATGCCTCTTCGGGCGTTAAAGGAAAAGGGAATGCAGACCCGGATCGTAGATATGCTGGATGAGTATCAGGTAGATACGAGCAGGATCTGCTTTGAGCTTTCCCCTCAGCTTCTGACTGAGGGAACAAGCCGGATGGCGGATACCATCGACCAGATGAGGAACAGAGGCTTTCATTTTCTGCTTCCCTCCTTCGGCGGTGCCAACTGTCCTCTGGTGCAGCTGGCCAACTACCCGGTTGACTTCCTGATCCTGTCCCCGGAGCTGGTGTCATATGTAATGCGGACGGAGCGGTCCAAGTCAGCAGTTCATGCGATCGTGAAGTTTGCCAACAGTCTGGATGCGGATGTGATCGCCGAAGGCGTGTCAAATGCCGATCAGGCGGAAGCATTTTTCCAGACAGAGTGCCTGTATGCGGCAGGTGAATTAGGCGGAAAATACATGGCCGCCCGGTATATCCGTCGCAAAGGTGAGTCATAAGGATTCGATTTTTCTGTAGCATTCGGTTTTTTAGTAAATTTATAAAAAATTAAGAGGAACGATATTGGACGAGAAGATCAAAGATGTCGTGGCGCTGAGGAGAACAGCCGGCGAGGTCAAACGACATGCAGTCGTGACCCGTATCCTCGCCTTACTGGTTGTCATTCTCATAACGATCATTGCGGTCGCATATGCTATTTCGTACTTCTATGACAAGTTCGGAAGCTTTACCGTACGCGTGAACAAGTACGATATGGTGCATCAGGGACTGTCCCTGTCGGAAACGCCGGAATTCGACCATACGATTTCCCAGCTGAACGCAAACATCGTATATGATATGACAAATATCAGCGGTAATGATCTACCACCAAACATTGATAAGATCAATGGAAGCCATAACGGCGAAAATTATATTGCTTATACCTTCTACCTCTTGAACGCGGGAGATGACACCGTCTCATACGAAAGCGAGATGTACATCGAGAACGTGACCAAGGGGGTGGATGAGGCTGTGCGCGTTGCCATCTACAAGAACGGCGAAAAGGTGGTTTACGGCAAGACCAAATCCAGCGGACAAGGGATCGAAAGCGACTGCGACGAGGAATTCCTGTCCTCGAACTTAGTGATGCGTGAAACCCAGGAAGGCTTTGCCCCCAAGGACAAAGACAAATATACCGTTGTGATCTGGCTTGAGGGAAATGATCCCGATTGCGTGGATGACATCATCGGCGGTACGATCAAGTTCGGCATGAACTTTAAGATCGTTGAGACGACCTGACGGGCCATCACTTTGTTTTAATTGATTTATCAACATTTGTCAGGGAAAAATAAATTTGGAAGAAGAGGGAAAAAGGTATGAAAAAATTCTTCGAGATCGCTGCGGATGTACTGGCCTGGGTCGTACTCCTGCTTGCCTTTTTAGTCACACTCATCGTATTTTCTTCGGAGCGCAATAACGGTGTGCCGACATTCTTGGGCTTCATGCCCATGTCGGTAGAGACGGACTCCATGGCCCCCACCTTCAATTCGGGCGACCTGATCATCGTCAAGCAGATCGATGACCTGTACACCCTGAAGGAAGATGATGTCATCACCTTCTACACCATGATCGAAGGAAAGCGCGTCAAGAACACCCACCGTATCACTCAGATCAATGAGAACGGCAGCTCCCGTAATTACAATACCAAGGGTGATGCGAACCCCATCGGTGACGAATCACCGGTTTACGCCTCCGACATCATCGGTCGCTGGACCGGGATCCACATCCCGAAGCTGGGTCTTGCACTGAACTTCCTTCGGACCAAGACAGGATTCTTCGTATGTATCCTGATCCCTCTGGCCATCTTCTTCCTGTTTGAGCTGTACAAGTTCATCGTAGCCCTGGTGGAGAGCAAGAAACCTGCTCTTTCCGCAGAGGACGAAGAAGAGATCCGCCGCAAGGCCGTAGAAGAATATCTGGCTGAGCAGGCAAAGAAGGCGGAAGCAGAGAAGACTGAGACGGCTGCAGTTGCTGAGGAAGCAACAAAGGCTGTGGAAGAGCCTGCAAAAGCTGTTGAAGAAACTGTTACTGAGGCGGCGACTGATGCTGCATCGGCAGTAAGCGAGACTGCAGAGGCTGCAAAAGATACAGTTGAAAAAGCAGCTGAATCAGTTGCGGAAGAAACGAAATAATAAGCGTTACGCTGTTGTTGCCACAGGTATTGTGACAACGGATAAATGAATCAGAAACTTTATCGGTCGGTACTTAGTACCCGGTATTTACACGAAAGGCAACTATATGGACGATTTTCTGCGATGGTTTTTCGCGTTCATGTCCGAGATGCTCAAGGGCTTCTCGATCATGTTTACGGGGATCTGGAACGGACTGGTCCAGATCTTTAATATCCCGAACTATATCAACCTGTTCAAGATCTATTCGCAGGAATTCGGTCCTGCGGAATGGATCCTGTCGGTTCTGTCGATCATTATTGTGATCGCCATCTATGTGCTGATATTTGCCCTGATCATCATGGGCATTCGGAAGTATATCCGCTTCCGGCACTCAATTGTGAGCAATGAAGACCTCCTGGAAGAGCTGACGGTTCTGCAGCGCCGTGTCATGAAGATGTCCAAGGAAAAGGACGAGATCATGGCTATGAAGGTGGCACAGATCGGCGGCGGTGGAGCGGGCTTTGCACTTCCTGCAGGTACGGACTTGGCGGAAGAGGATGCAGAGACCATCCAGCAGGCTGCGGGCGAGGCAGGTATCGTGATCACAAACGAGCGTCGTTTTGCAAAGCTGTACGAAGTGGACAGCTACTACAAGACCTTTACGCCGCCTGAGTACAACAATGATATCGATCTGGCCGGGATCTGCGAGGCATATCGCAATTTCGCCTGCTCGAGAATGCATCTGTACTACGATATCAAGACCATCCGTCTGTTCCTGGCAGGTATGGCTTCCACGAAGCTCATTATCCTGCAGGGTATCTCCGGTACCGGTAAAACTTCCCTGCCCTATTCCTTCGGAAAGTTCCTGGGCATTGACACCACGATCGCATCGGTTCAGCCTTCCTGGCGTGACCGTACCGAGCTCTTCGGCTACTTCAATGAATTTACCAGAAACTTCAACGAGACCGAAGTTCTGCGCCGGATCTACGCTTCCGGTTACAATGACGATATCAACCTGATCCTGCTCGATGAGATGAACATCGCCCGTATTGAGTACTATTTCGCAGAGATGCTGTCCATCCTCGAAATGCCCAACGCGGACGAATGGGAACTGGACCTGGTGCCCTCCGTATGGAGCTCCGACCCTGAGCGCTTAGATCACGGACGTCTTCGTATCCCTCAGAACCTGTGGTACATCGGAACCGCGAACAACGATGATTCCACCTATGCGATCTCCGATAAGGTATACGACCGTGCTCAGCCCATCAACCTGGATGCCAAGGGTATCTCCTTTGATGCACCTGACACCCCGCCCCTGAGCTTAAGTTATTCTCACCTGAACGCTATGTTCCAGGAAGCATTTGAAAAATATCCGATCTCCTCGGAGAACTTAAAGAAGATCCAGCAGCTCGACCTGTGGGTAATCGATAAGCTCCGTGTGGCTTTCGGTAACCGTATCATCAAGCAGATGAGCCTGTTCGTTCCCGTATACGTTGCCTGCGGCGGCGATGAGCTGGACGGCATCGACTACGTTCTTGCAACCAAGATCTTCCGTAAGCTCGAGTCTTTGAACCTGGCGATGCATCGTGACGAGCTCAAGGAGCTTGTCAACTACATCAACAAGTCCTTCGGCAAGAATAAGATGAACGAATCCATCGCTTATCTGGAGCGTCTGCAGAAGCTGTTCTAAGTCAGATCTGATGCAGGATCATATTGAAATTGAATCTTTATATCTGAATTAACATTGACCGGGCGGGGCCTGTGAGTTATTTGCTCCGCTTCGCCCGGTTAGTTGCAGGTCGAAGACCTGCAACAATCGGTGATTAAGCAAGGCTTAATCACCGCTAATTGTTTGACTCGCCGGGCGAGGCAAACTATTCCTTTACTATGGACAGAAAGGAGGAATGCCCGTGAACGAATCATATTCGGAGTGGTACCAAAAGTGGCGCGAGAGCCTGGGCCCCATGGAAGATGATAACCTGTTCGATGCGATGGAAGCCATCATCAATTCCGGGCAGTCCACCATGTCCATGAACCGGAAGCTGATGGAGAAGGCCATTGACGTGTCCTGGGTAGAGGCCATTGAAAACGGCCTGGGTCACCTGGACAATGTGGTCCGCAATCCCGGCCGTGACATTGTAGATGTGGAAGAGATCGTTCCCATTGCCCTGTCCAAGAAGATCACGGTGGAATCCGTCAAGCATCTGGCCCAGCATACCGACTACATCCAGAGCGTGGATCCGGTCACCGGAAAGATCACGCCTTCCAAGATCCTGAACGTTCATAAGGAAGAAACTCTTGCTACCTATGAAAACCGGTTCGTCAACACGCTGATCGACCGTCTTTACATCTTTGTCATGACACGCTATGAAAAGCTTGTGGAAGTGGAGCACGACGAGGAAGTATTTACCATGGAGTTCGAAAACGAGATGAAGGACTCCAACGGCGGAACCATGAAGATCAACGTCTCCATTGACACCCGAAAGAGTTTGGAGACCACCAACGCCTCCGGCTACACAGTATGGCAGAGAG
>JAGACB010000175.1 GCA_017614345.1 Lachnospiraceae bacterium | reverse complement strand
TCGGAGGGATCACTGCCCTCACCGGAGGAAGGATCACTCTCATCAGTTTCGGAAGGACCATTCCCTTCAGTTTCGGAAGGATTCTTCTCATCTTCTTCGAGAGAAGTTTCCTCCTTGGTCGCCGATGCTACGATCCTGCCGATATCCGGCTTCTGCGCCATCATCAGAGCCACAATGCCCCCGACAACCAGTAACGATGCTCCGCCGCACCCAAGCACGATCAACAGAGACTTCGGTATCTTATTTCCGCTCATTTGATTTTCCTTTCCATATGAACTACCACAAGCGACAAGTCGCATGGGGTTTTCTTGCCTGAAACATATAAAGATGACATGGGAACGGTTCCGTTGCAGGTCTTTGACCTGTAACCGGGTCATCTCCAACCGGATCATCTCAGAAGATTTCAACGTAATGTACATGGATCTTTTTTTCCATAAGCCAGTGGGTGTCCGTCTCACCGTACTTTTCAAATCCCACCCGCTGATACAGCCGCCTTGCAGGATTCTCCCGATAGGTCTGCAGATAAAACCGCCTTCCGGGATACTTCGCAAACGCGTCCTTTAGGATCTGTGTTCCCAGGCCCTTTCCCTGATACTCCGGCAGGATCGCAAACATCCCGATGCAGGCATCCCCCGCCTCATCAATGAAAAATGTAAACATCCCGATATCTTTTTCCTCACACCGGATAATGTTCATATACTGAAGACGGGCCGCCATTTCTCTCCTGGTGAACTTCAGCTGCTCCTCATAGTCCCAGCCGTAGATCTTCTCAATGTACCAGCGAAAACACCTTTCCTTGATCTCCATGATAAAGGCGGCATCCTCGTCCCGGCATTTTCGAAACGTGTATTCCATAGGCGCTCCTTATTGTAATCTTTTACATCTCGATCATCACCAGCTCCGGGTGGTTGAAATACCTGGGGGCCGGTGTACTCTCCCGGGCCAGACCGCGGCTGACGACCATGGTCCCGCCGTTTTCCAGCGGATAGGTTCCGCTCACATATCTGGGAAATGCTCCCTGATTCGGAGCGTAGAGCCCGATATTCACAAAGGGGATCCTGAACTGCCCGGCATGGGCATGCCCGGTCACCACCAGATCAAAATCATACTTGCCGTACTCCTCGATCAGCTCCGGCCTGTGGCTCACCAGGATCTTCACGTGATCCTCATTTGTCTGCTCCCAGGCCTGCTTCAGCTGATCCTGCCAGTCGGCTTCCATCATTCTCGTGGGATCATCCACACCGCAGATGTCAAAGCTCCGTCCCTTCACAGTCAGGGTCTCACAGTCTCCGGCCAGCACATGGACGCCGGCATCCGAAAGATACGCCTTCATCTCATCGACCCGCTCGCTCCAGTACTCATGATTCCCGGTGACATAATAACAGGGATACTTCGGTACCAGTTGCCGAATGACCGTCTCTGCCCCCTCATCCTTCAGGACATCATCAAAAATGTCTCCGCCCAGGAGCACAAAGTCCGGCTCCTCCTTCTCGATCCGGTCGATCAGATCCTTCTGATCCTTTCCGTACCAACAGGAATGCAGATCCGTAATGAGCGCAATTCGCACCGTCTGATCACTCCCGTCCGGCGGATCCAGCCGGATGGTCTCCGTCACCGGAACCCAGAACCACAGCGACCACAACACAAACACAACCAACACTGCTGCCGGGATGATCCAGTTCTTCTTTTTGTTGTTTTTTACACTCATTTTTCCCTGTTCGGTATTCACCGATCAATTCCTTCTCTTTCTTATGCTCTTTTCAGACCTTCAGAAGCTTTTTTCAGACCTTCAGAAGCTTTTTTCAGACTTTCAGAAGCTTTTTTCAGACTTTCAGAAGCTCAGAACCCATTCCGTCACTCCTCGGAAGCTGCTTTCGCAACACCTAACTGTATAACTATATGATTCTGATCGTTTATACAGTCATTTCAACACTTCTTCTCAGTAAACCGCTCCATTCTGACTGCATTTTTGAGAATTATCCATCTTTATGCAGTCGCTTCATTGCTTCTTCTCAGTAAACCGCTCCATTCTGACTGCATTTTTGAGAATTTTTCGTCTTTATGCAGTCACTTCATTGCTTCTTCTCAGTAAACCGCTCCATTTTGACTGCATTTTTGAGAATTTTTCGTCTTTATGCAGTCGCTTCATTGCTTCTTCTCGGTAAACTGCTCCATTCTGACTGCATTTTTGAGTATTTTTCGTCTTTATGCAGTCATGACTCACTGACCTGAGAAGTATACTAACACACCATTTCAATTATATAGGAACAAACAGGATTTCTCAAGAACAATCCGACATCTCACATCTTACGAGCAATCATCTATTTCAGAAGCCTCCCCGCTTCCCAACAACATACAGGAATTCCCGAGAATCGCTGTGCCGTAAAATCGCTGTGCCGGCCTCAAGCGTCTTTCCTTTTTGTGTTCCGAGCAAAAAGGAAAGACGATTGAGGCCCCCACCCATTGCGAGAATGCCTCCCCTATGCTATTATCTGAACAGAAAAAAACAAAGGAGGCCACCCTATGCTGCCCAAAGACCCGAACATGCTGCTCAGTGTTGTAAATACCCTGTTGAGAGACCATTATTCCTCCCCGGAGGAGCTTTGTGACGACCGGGATGAGGATCTCGAAGATCTGCTCTCCCGTCTGGAGAAGGCCGGATACCGCTATGATCCGGAAGGCAACCGCTTCGTCCCCGCCTCAAAGTGAGCCGAAAAAAAATAAAAATTTCATTTCCCTTTTTCGGAAAAAGGTGATAAGATGTCAAACGTCAGGAATATATATCAAAGGAGAATCCGTTTATGAGACAAAAACCTGTTGTTTTAATGGTGCTTGATGGTTATGGTCTGAGTGATCATAAGGAATCCAACGCAGTCTATATGGCCAAGACTCCGGTCATGGACATGCTGATGAAGGATTATCCCTTCCAGAAGGGTTATGCTTCCGGTCTGGCTGTAGGACTTCCCGACGGACAAATGGGTAATTCCGAGGTCGGTCACATGAATATCGGTTCCGGCCGGATCATTTACCAGGATCTTACCCTCATCACCAAATATATTGAGGATGGAGTTTTCTTCAAGAACGAGGAGTTGCTCCGTGCCATCAATAACTGTAAGGAAAATGGTTCCGACCTTCACGTTTGGGGTCTCCTCAGCGATGGCGGTGTGCATAGCCACAACACCCATCTCTATGCGATCCTTGAAATGTGCAAAAAGGAAAACTTTGAAAGAGTATACATTCATCCCTTCTTCGACGGAAGAGACACGCCGCCCGCATCCGGCAAGGGCTATCTTGAGGAGCTCGTTGCAAAGACCAAGGAGATCGGCGTAGGTAAGGTTGCTTCCCTGTCCGGCCGTTACTATGCTATGGACCGTGACAACAACTGGGACCGTATCCAGAAGGCTTATGACTCTCTGGTTCTGGGCGAAGGCGTAAAGGCCACCGATCCCGTTGCTGCTATGCAGGCTTCCTATGACGAAGGCGTGACCGATGAGTTCGTGGTACCTACCGTGATCACCGATGAAGCCGGCAAGCCCCTGAGCCTTGTTAAGGCAAATGACTCCGTTATCTTCTTCAACTTCCGCCCCGACCGTGCAAGAGAGATCACCCGTGCATTCTGCCTGGATGATTCCGACATTGCAGCACTCGGCGGAGATGCAGCAGATTCCAAGAGCATCGCTTCCTTAAAGCGTCCCGAGGGACGGATCCCGTTGGTTTACGTTTGCTTCAAGGACTATGACGAGACCATCCCCAACAAATTCGTTGCATTCAAGAAGGAAGAGATTGTCAACACCTTCGGTGAATATCTGGCAAATAACGGTCTTCGTCAGCTTCGTATCGCTGAGACCGAGAAGTACGCACATGTAACCTTCTTCTTTAACGGCGGTCTTGAAGAGCCCAACAAGGGTGAGGATCGTACCCTGGTCAACAGCCCTGCTGTAGCTACCTACGACCTTCAGCCGGAAATGAGCGCTCCCGAAGTCAGCGAGAAGTTAAATGCAGCTATTACCTCCGGCGAGTATGACGTGATCGTCATCAACTTCGCTAACCCCGACATGGTAGGCCATACCGGAGTTCTGGAAGCTGCCATTGCCGCTGTAGAGCGTATCGATCAGTGTGTCGGCGCTGCAGTAGATGCGGTTAAGAGTATGGACGGCGTTCTGTTCCTTTGCGCTGACCACGGAAATGCAGAGCAGATGGTGGATTATGTCACCGGACAGCCTCACACCGCTCACACCACCAATCCCGTTCCTTTCATCCTCTACAACTACGATCCCGCCTACACCCTTCGCGAGGGCGGCCGTCTGTGCGACATTGCTCCCACACTCCTTGAGATCATGGGACTGCCTCAGCCCGCAGAGATGACAGGAAAATCTCTTCTGATCAAGAAATAATGCTTCAACCGATCATTCGGTCTCATGGAAGCCGGGATCCTTTCGATCCTGAAAAATGACTCAGACAAAATAATCAGCACCGGTCGGGTAAAACCAACCGGTGCTTTTTTTATTGTGCTTTTTGACATCTGAACCATGTCGGGAACATTTTCCATTCAGACTGATCAGCCCAGGGGATCCTGGATGTTATGCCGACGCATGAACTGCTTCTTCTTCTCTTCGGAGGTTTCCGGAACGTAGATGGAAGTAATGCCGTGCTTACAGATGTTCACTTCCTTTGCTCCGTCCATCATCTCGAACTCGATGGCGCGGTACTCATCCTTCTTGATCTTCGGATTGTAATACTGCATTCCGTCGGTGGTTACGAAGTAGGTGCAGTCGCCTTCATAATCGTAATAGATGCGGTCCAGATAACCTACCTGGCGAACGCCCTTTTCGTTCATGAACTTGAACTTCACGGCACCGCTGTTTAAGACATCAAGTCCGCCGTCCACTTCCTGGAGAATGGGCTCGATCTCGCCCAGCTCTGCCAGCTTGGTCAGCTGCTCTACAGCCTTTGCCAGACGATCGGAAATACCTTCCAGACGTGCGGTTGCATCGTCATCGTCCATACCGGGCTGAGTGATCTCAAGGGGATCGGAATTCTTGATGACAGGGCCAACCTTGCCACCCTCACGGGCTGCAGCCATTTCTGCCGCTGCCAATGCTTCCCGGCGTCTTCTTGCCGCTGCCTTCGCTTCAGAATCCGCACTCTTCGGAACCGCAGCCTGTGCAAGCTTCTGAGCGATGAGCTCTGCCATGGCTGCCTCCGCCTGCTTCTTTGCCAGAAGCTCGGCTCTTTCCGCCTCTGCCTCTGCCTCTCTCCGGGCGATCTCCTCAGGAGTAAGCTGCTTCTCGGAATCGGGAGCCTTCAGGGTTTCCGGCAACATGGAGGAATTCAGTTCGCTGGTCTCCATCACATAACGAACGGTTACGTTCTTGCCGGTCAGACCTTCTTCCGGAGGAATGGGCTTCTGACGAAGCTCTTCTGTTCCGTCGATCGTGACAAATGTTGTCTTTCCGTTATCATCATCGTCCAGACTTACGGTGGTGGCTGTCGCAACTGCTGCTGCCGTTACTGCTGCCGCTGCCGTAGCTGCGGTATTTACCTTAACATCGGATGCGGGTTCATCCTCATCCAGGGAGGAAGAAACAGTACGTCCCTTCTTCTTTTTCGACTTACCCCGTGACGCCTCAGCCTTTGCTTTCGCTTCAGTTTCAGCCTGCTCTGCAGCAAGTTTCTCGGCCTCTGCCTTTTCTGCAGCAAGTTTCTCGGCCTCTGCCTTTTCTGCAGCAAGTCTCTCAGCCTCTGCCTGCTCTGCAGCAAGTCTTTCAGCCTCTGCCTGCTCTGCAGCAAGTCTTTCGGCCTCTGCCTGCTCTGCAGCAAGTCTTTCAGCCTCTGCCTGTTCTGCAGCAATTCTTTCAGCCTCTGCCTTTTCTGCTGCAAGTCTTTCAGCCTCTGCCTGCTCTGCAGCAAGTTTCTCAGCCTCTGCCTGCTCTGCAGCAAGTCTCTCAGCCTCTGCCTGCTCTGCAGCAAGTCTTTCAGCCTCTGCCTGCTCTGCAGCAAGTCTTTCGGCCTCTGCCTGCTCTGCAGCAAGTCT
>JAGACB010000174.1 GCA_017614345.1 Lachnospiraceae bacterium | reverse complement strand
TGCAGTATGAGATGTGCTATACCAACATTCTCCAGGTTCTGGACCTTTCCGGGATTCCTCTCGAAGCAGAGGAACGGGGAGAAGAGGATCCCATTGTCATAGGCGGCGGTCCCTGCTCCTATAATCCCGAGCCTATTGCGGCCTTTTTCGATATCTTTTATATCGGCGAAGGAGAGACCCGTTATTATATGCTGATGGATCTCTGGCAGAAGATGAAGGCTGAAGGAAAGACCAAGAGAGAGTTTCTTCTGGAAGCCGGAAGACAGATCACCGGGCTTTACATTCCTGCACTCTATGAGGCAACTTATAACGAGGACGGAACCATTGCCTCCTTCGGCCCTACGGAGGAAGGACTTCCTACCGTGATCAGCCGGGAGACCGTTATGGATCTTGACGGCACCTTTTATCCCATGAAGCCTGTGGTTCCTTACCTGAAGGCAACTCAGGACCGTGTGGTGCTGGAGATCATGAGAGGCTGCATTCGGGGCTGCCGGTTCTGTCAGGCCGGAATGATCTACAGACCTCTTCGGGAAAAGGATCCCGATGTGTTAAAGCGTTATGCCTATGAAATGTTAAAGAATACGGGGCACGAGGAGATCTCCTTAAGTTCCTTAAGCTCCAGTGATTACAGTCACCTACAGGAACTGGTGACCTTTCTTGTGGAGACCTTCCACGGAAAAGGCGTGAACGTGTCCCTCCCTTCCCTCCGGATCGATGCATTTTCCCTGGATGTTATGAGTAAGATCCAGGATATCCGGAAGACCTCTCTGACCTTTGCGCCGGAAGCCGGCTCCCAGAGAATGAGAGATGTGATCAATAAGGGTCTGGATGAAGAGGAGATCCTTCACGGCTCCATGCAGGCCTTTGAAAGCGGCTGGAACAAGGTGAAGTTCTACTTTATGCTGGGCCTTCCCGGAGAGACGGAGGCGGACATCAAGGGCATTGCCTATCTGTGTCAGAAGGTGGCAGATCTCTATTATGAGATCCCCAAGGAGAAGCGCAACGGCAAGGTTTCCATTACCGCCAGCTCTTCCTTCTTTGTTCCGAAGCCCTTTACTCCCTTCCAGTGGGATGCCATGGACCGGCCCGAGTCCTTCTTAAGGAAGGCCAGGATCGTGAACAATACCTTCAAGGAACAGAAGAACAACAAGAGTATGAAATACAACTGGCATGAGAGTGATATCTCCGTTCTGGAGGGCATCTTTGCCAGAGGTGACCGCAAGCTTTCCAAGGTGATCCGCAAGGCCTACGAAAAGGGCTGCTTTTATGATGCCTGGTCGGAGTTCTTCCATTATGACCGCTGGCTGGAGGCCTTTGCAGAGTGCGGCATCGATCCGGAATTCTATGTATTCCGGGAGCGGGATTTCAAAGAGATCCTTCCCTGGGATTTTATCGATATCGGTATGAAACGTTCGTTTTTGGAGCAGGAAGCACTGCGTTCCAAGAGCGGTACCGTAACTCCCGACTGCCGTGAAAAATGCAGTGGCTGCGGTATGGCTCTTTTAGGCGGAGGCATCTGCTTTATGCCGAGAGGAGGTGCATCATGATCCTGAGGATCCGATTCGGAAAACAGGGATGTGCTCAGTTTCTGAGCCATCTGGATATCATGCGCTATTTTCAGAAGCTCCTCCGTCGGGCAGATGTGGATGTAAAATACTCCGGCGGCTTCAGCCCACACCAGATCATGAGCTTCGGCAATCCTCTGGGACTTGCCCAGATCAGCACCGCAGAATATGTGGACGTGGAATTGAATTCCCTGAACTATCTTCCCGATCCCATGTTAAAGCAGGACAATGGCAGGATCTTAAGCAGTGAGACCTTCTGTGAACGGTTAAACCGCTTTTCCCCGCCTGACGGGTCCCTTCCCATCATTTCCTGCCGGATCCTTCCGGAGAAGGCGGACAATGTCATGGCTGCCGTTGCAGCAGCCTCTTATGTGATCCGTGACCGGGAAAATATCAGTAAAGAGCTTTCGGAGAAGCGGATCAGTCTTTTTGATCATCTTGAGGATGCTAAAAAGGTTCTGGATGCAACGGAGCTCATTGTCCTGAAAAAGACCAAGAAATCCGAGACGGAAACAGATATCCGTCCCATGATCTTATCCGCTGAATGGAATGCAGAAAACAGATCCTTAACGCTCCTTACAAAGGCCGGTTCGGTATCGAACTTAAAGCCGGAGCTGGTGATAAGCGGCATCCATGAGAAGCTGGGGATCGAGTATTATCCGATGCAGTATCTGATTGCCAGAGAAGATCTGTTCACCGGAGAAACCAAAGAAGAAGACGGAAGCTTTTCCGGAAAGCTGATCTCCTTGGGAGAGATCGGAACGCTTCCCGAAGATTATCAGGAATGATGATCCTGACGAAAGATCATGATTGAAAACAGATATACCGATGATCCGGTTATAACGGATCGTCATTACAGGGGGGACCATGAGTGAACTCACTTACCGTGCGCTGGTGACCAGAGAGCGCGGATGTATTGTAACCGCTTACTGCAGAGAGCGGAAAACGGAATACTTTGATACCTTTGAGGATGGTGCGAAGGCCGATTATTCCCCGGGAGACATTTTCCTGGGAAGGGTTAGCCATCTGGTGCCGAATATCTCTGCGGCCTTCGTGGAGTTTCTGCCCGGTGTTAACGGCTATCTGGATCTTCGGAATCTGCCGGATCAGGGAAAGAACCTTACCGCAGGAAGCGAGATCGCGGTTCAGGTGACCAGGATCGCCATCGGCAAAAAGGAAGCCTCGTTAACCGCAAATCTGCAGTGGATCGGCCATTATGCCATCCTGAACTTAGACAGAAGAGGCGGAGGCATCAGTATTTCCGCCAGAATGGATGATGCAGCGGATAAGAAACGTCTCAGAGACGGCTTAAAGGAACGTTTTCCCGAGGAGAACCTGATCCTCAGGACCAACGGCTGTGAGCTTTTTCAGGAAAATGAAGACGAGTTCTGGACTCTTGTGACTGCAGAAGTGGAACGCTTAAAGGAACAGAGGGATGCCCTGTTAAAGAAAATTCCCTATCAGGCTCCGAAGACATTGTTATCTCCTTCAAAGCCCGATTTCTGCCTGTCCATCCGGGATTTCGGCTTAACCAAATTAGAGAGCATCACAACGGACCAGCCGGATCTTTATCCTTTTCTTCTGGATACCTTAGAGGAAGCGAAGGACAAGATCAGCCTTACGGAATATGCTCAGGGAGATGCCAGACCGGCGGATACCTGCGGACTTTCCGATGCCATTAATGAGGCATTAAAGAAAAGGGTCTACTTAAAATCCGGGGCCAATATCGTCATTGAGCAGACGGAAGCCATGGTGGTCATTGACGTCAATACCGCCAAATCCGTGGACTCCGGCAAGGACCGGGAGGCCCATTACCTGGAGATCAACAAGGAAGCAGCCCTTCAGATCTGCAGACAGATCCGTAATCGGAACCTGTCCGGAATGATCCTGGTGGATTTCATTGACCTGGCCAAGAGCGAGGATCAGACAGAGCTCATCCGTTTCCTGAAGGCGGAGCTCAAGAAGGACCCGGCGGGAGCCGCCTTCATTGACCTGACCCGCCTGGGGATCGCCGAGCTGACCAGGAAAAAGGTCAGAAAGCCGCTCTTTGTGTTATTATCGGAAAAATCCGGTTGACAGAGTGAAACACGTGTGCTATATTTACCAAGTATGCCGCACAGAAACGGCCCCAAAGTGATCCGAAATGAAGGATCCGCCATTCTCTGGCGAGTAATGTTAAATAGGAGGTGCCATATGTACGCAGTTATCGTAACTGGTGGAAAGCAGTATAAGGTTTCCGAGGGTGACATTATCAAAGTTGAAAAGCTGGATGTAGCCGAAGGAGATTCTTACACTTTCGATGAGGTTCTTGTTGTTTCCGGTGACAGCCTGACTGTTGGAAATCCCACTGTAAAGGGAGCAAGTGTCAGCGCAACCGTTGTTGAGAACGGCAAGGATCGCAAGGTGGTTGTTTACAAGTACAAGCCGAAGACAGGCTATCACAAGAAGAACGGCCACAGACAGCAGTATACCAAGCTGAAGATCAACGCAATCAAGGCGTGAAACAAAGCAGGTGATCCCTTATGATCAAGGTGAACATCTACGAAAAGCCCACGGAGCAGGAACCTGTCCGGATCGGTTTTTCTCTTGAGGGACATGCGGGAAGTGCGGAGAGCGGACACGATATCGTGTGTGCGGCAGTTTCCATGCTGGTGATCAACACCATCAATTCCATCGAGGAATTGACCGATGAGAGGTTCATGATCGAACAGAATGAAGCGAGCGGTTATGTAAAGCTCATGTTTCATGATGCTCCCGGGGAACGAGCTTCTTTGCTTGTGGAGTCCATGATCTTAGGACTCTTGAGCGTAAGAAGAGATTATGGTAAGAAGTATATTAGTCTTCAAACAGTGGAGGTGAAAGAGTCATGATGAAGTTAAATCTTCAGTTTTTCGCTCATAAGAAAGGTTCCGGTTCTACCAAGAACGGAAGAGATTCCGAGTCCAAGAGACTTGGAGCCAAGAGAGCTGATGGTCAGTTTGTAAAGGCCGGAAATGTTCTTTATACACAGCGCGGAACAAGGATCCATCCCGGTACCAATGTTGGTAAGGGCGGCGATGACACTCTGTTTGCAACTGCAGACGGCGTTGTTCGTTTCGAGAGATGGGGAAGAGACCGCAAGAAGGTTTCCGTATATCCTGTTGAGCAGGCTGCTGAATGATCTGTCGCTAGCGACATTTCGGATCGTTCGATACTGATTGTAGAGGCTTCAGATCCAAACCGGATTTGAAGCCTTTTATAATAGTTGCAGGTCTTAGACCTGCAATAATCGTTGATTAAGCACAGCGTAATCAACGCATTCCGTTTGTCTCATCTTGGTGAGACAAACTATTCCTTGTTAGTTCAACTAAATGGGAGATTAAATTATGTTTATTGATCGTGCCAGAATATTTATCCAGTCCGGCAAAGGCGGCGACGGCCATGTGAGTTTTCGCCGGGAACTTTACGTGGCAAACGGCGGTCCTGACGGCGGAGACGGCGGCAAGGGCGGAGATATCATTTTTGAAGTGGATCCCGGTATGAACACCCTGGTGGCCTTCCGTCATAAGACCAAGTACGTGGCCGGAAGCGGCGAAGAAGGCGGAAAGAGACGTTGTCACGGAAAGAACGGCAAGGATCTCGTGATCAAGGTTCCGGAAGGGACCATCCTTCGCGAGGAACAGACCGGTAAGGTGGTTGCCGATCTCTCCGGTGAGAACCGCAGAGTTGTGGTGTTACAGGGAGGAAGAGGCGGACTCGGAAACATGCATTTTGCAACCGCAACCATGCAGGTTCCGAAATATGCCCAGCCCGGTAAGCCCGCACAGGAGCTTTGGGTCAGAATGGAGCTGAAGGTCATTGCAGACGTAGGCCTTGTCGGTTTCCCCAATGCAGGAAAATCCACCTTCCTTTCTGCAGTCACTGCTGCAGATCCCAAGATCGCCAATTATCCCTTTACCACCTTAAGTCCCAACCTGGGTGTGGCTGAACTGGATTCCGAGAGAACATTTGTCATCGCGGATATCCCCGGCCTGATCGAAGGTGCTGCAGAGGGTGTGGGCCTGGGCCATGATTTCCTTCGCCATGTGGATCGTACCAAGGTGCTTCTTCACGTGGTGGATGCAGCCGGTGTAGACGGTAGAGATCCTCTGGAGGATATCCTCACGATCAACCGTGAGCTGGAGGCCTATGATCCCGAGCTTCTCAAAAAACCCCAGATCATTGCCGCCAACAAGAAGGATCTGCTTACCGAGGACAATGATATCATTGACCGCCTTCATAAGGAGTTTGATCCCAAGGGCATTCCGGTATTCGTGATCTCCGGTGTGACCCACGAGGGCTGCAAGGAGCTTCTGAATGAGCTTTGGAAGGTTCTCGCAACACTTCCCCGTGATACCAAGGTCTATGAGACGGAGTTTGAATACCTGACGGATGTGAATGCGGATCTGCCCTACACCATCACAGTGGAAGAGGGAGACCCTGCCGTTTATACCGTGGAAGGTCCCAGAATTGAGAAGATGCTGGGTTATACCAACCTGGATTCCGAGAAGGGCTTTGCCTTCTTCCAGGAATTCCTGAAGAAGACCGGTATCCTTGATGAACTCAAGGAAAAAGGGATCAAGGAAGGCGATACCGTCAAGATGTACGGCTGGCAGTTTGATTACTACGATTAAGCTTCAGATCGCAGACCTGCAACAAAGCCAAACTATTCCTACGAAAGGAAACTATATATATGACAACCAAACAGAGAGCATATTTAAAAGGTCTCGCAATGGAAATGAACGCCATTTTCTCTGTAGGCAAGTCTTCCGTGACTCCTGATATGGTCAAAGCCATCAGTGACGCTCTGGAGGCTCGCGAGCTGGTCAAGATCTCCGTTTTAAACAACTGTGCGGATGATCCTAAGGACATCGCAGAGACTCTGGCAGGACGGACCAAGAGTGAAGTGGTTCAGGTCATCGGCAAGAAGATCGTTCTCTACAGACCTAATTCCGATAAACCGAAGATTGTTCTTCCGAAAGCATGATAAGGATAAAGAGATGAAACAAAAGATCGGTATCTTTGGCGGTTCCTTTAACCCCATTCATAATACACATCTGAAGATCGCAGAACAGGCTGCCGCTCAGTACGGGCTTTCCAGGGTGATCATCATCCCTGCGGGCTTTCCGTATTTTAAGGCTACCGGCAACGAAAGCGAAACGGATCTGGAAACTCCGGATCACCGTCTGAACATGGTGAATCTTGCCACAGCGGGAAATCCCCTGTTTGAGGTGTCCGACCTGGAGATCCGCCGCGGAGGTAACACCTATACGGTGGATACCTTGGAGGAGCTCTGTAAGGATCCCGAAACCGAGTATTATCTGATCCTCGGTCAGGATTCTCTGATGGATATTGACCTGTGGAAGAATCCCGAGCGGATCTTTGCCCTTGCGAAGATCCTGGTGTGTCCCAGATCCGAGAGAAATGAAACGGTAAAGCTGGAGCGAAGGATCAGCCATCTGAATCTTCTGTACCCCGGTTCTTCGATCTCTCTGATCGACGGCGTCCGTTCGGAGCTGTCCTCCACCAAGATCAGAAAGAAGCTTCAGAAGGGCTCCAACGTCAGCTCCATGATCCCGGATGCCGTAGCGGATTATATCCGGGCAAATGGTATGTACGGAACCGGTGAAGCTGCCGAGCGTGC
>JAGACB010000024.1 GCA_017614345.1 Lachnospiraceae bacterium | reverse complement strand
TGTTTCATCATCCGAAATCAAAATATTTAACGAAAAGATACAAGCGGAAATGCTTGCACTGGGGCATGCAGAACTGTTAGAATAAAGGATGCAATTCTCAGACTTATGCGATTTAGGTAGAGTCTCATTTGATCTGACGACTTGAAAGGGACAATGGGATTCGCCCTGAAAGGATACCGTACGGAGTGAAAATAACCGTTTCGGCCAAAGCCGGGTTTTGTTTCGGTGTCAGACGTTCCTGTGAACTTACGCAGCAGGCGCATCAGACATATGGAAGGATCTATACGCTAGGTCCCATTATTCATAATCCGCAGCTGGTTTCCAGACTGGAAGCGGAGGGAATTATTCCGGTAGAGGATCTGTCCAGCCTCAGGGATTGTGTCGTGGTACTCCGCTCCCACGGGGAATCGCCGGACCGTATCGAGCGGCTTGCGGGTGCGGGATGCCGGATTGTGGATACCACCTGTCCCTGCGTGAAAAGGATTCATACCATCGCAAAGGAAGCCGCTGTGCCCTTCATCCTCATCGGGGAAAAGAATCATCCCGAGGTGACTGCCAGCATAGACTGGGCAAACGGGCCGGCATTTGTGGTGGATTCAGAAGAGGATATAAGCCAGCTTCCTGAAATGGAGGAAGCTGCGGTAGCCGCACAGACTACCTGCGTCAGGACGCATTTCGAAGAAATGGTATCGCTGCTCCGGCAGAGGATTCCCCGCATGGAATTATACGATACGATCTGTGCATCAACCCAGCAGAGGCTTGCCGAAGCCGAAGCTCTTGCCGATGTCAGCGACCGTATGATAGTGGTCGGCGGCAAAAATTCTTCCAATACGAAGAAACTGTTCCAGGCCTGTGCGCAGCGGTGCGCAAATACCCTGCACGTGGAAACGGCACAGGAACTGGGGGAGATCCTGAAAGGGGTTTCCATCGGCGAAAATGAATCAATTGGGATCACAGCCGGTGCATCGACACCGGATGAGATAATCGAGGAGGTTGTTACCCTAATGAGCGAAATGGACAAGAACATCATTCCACAGACTGAACCTGTTGAAGAGGAAAAGCAGGAAGCCGAAGGCGCAGACTCCAATTTTCTCACCGAGTTTGAGAAAACTGTAAAATCTATCCGCCCCGGTCAAACGGTAGTAGGAACGGTTGTACAGGTGACTGAAGATGAAGTGTGCGTCAATATCGGCTATAAGGCTGATGGTCTGGTGCCGCGCGATCAGCTGATCGATCCCAAGGAGACATACAATGTCGGAGATGAGATCGAAGTAGAGATCGTGAAAGTAAATGACGGCGAAGGCAACGTCCTTTTATCTCAGAAGAACATCGTAGCCAGAAAAGTCTGGGATGACATTATGGCGAAGTATGAGAACGGCGAATTTATCAAGGCCGTTGGTTCTGCTGTTGTAAAGGGCGGTCTGATTGCCAATCTCGACGGTGTGAGGATTTTCGTACCGGCTTCCCAGATAGCTGAGCGCTATATTGAGAAGCTCGACCAGTTTATCGGAAAAGAACTCACACTCAAGATCATTGAAGTCGACAAATCCAAGAAACGTCTGGTTGCTTCCCGTAAACAGGCCATGATCGAAGAGAACAAGCGCCTGAAGGAAGCTGTCTGGGAGAGGCTGAAGGTCGGTGAGGTTGTGCACGGCATCGTGCGCAGGATCACGGTATTCGGCGCGTTTGTGGATCTCGGCGGCGTAGACGGCCTTATCCATATTACCGACCTGAGCTGGGGACACATTGATCATCCCAGCAGCGTTGTCAAACCCGGTGATGAGGTCGACGTTCTTGTCCTGAATCTGGATCCTGAACGTGAACGTATTTCCCTCGGCTTAAAGCAGCTGAAGCCGAAGCCCTGGGAGACCGCGCAGGTCAATTATCCGACCGGCTCCATCGTGGAAGGCAAAGTTGTCAGGACCACGACGTTCGGTGCCTTCGTGGACCTGGAACCCGGACTGGACGGCCTGGTACATATTTCCCAGATTTCCAAGGAACGTATTGCCAAGGTGGAAGACGTCCTCTCCGTCGGACAGATTGTCCGCGTACGCGTACTGGATGTCAACCCCGGTTCCAAGAGAATCAGTCTCTCCATCAAGGAAGCGGCTGACATGCTGGACGATGACAATATGGATATGCCCATGGATGAGTTCCCCATGCCTGAAATCGAGGAAGAACAGATCCCCGAGACCGTTGAAGAAACAGCGGAAGAGGCTGTGGAAGAGGCTGCCGGCGAAGCTGTGGAAGCGGCCGAAGAGGTTGTGGAAGCTGTGGAAGAGGCTGCTGACGCTGCGGAGGAAACTGCAGAGGAATAAGCATTCCGTACTATGCAAAGCAAGAGGAAATGATTTTCATTTCCTCTTTTCTTTTTCCCGGGAAGACCCCTCTGATCCGCAATGCAGAACAGCCTGAATCGTTATGTGTTGATAATGTTATGCACATGCTAAGTTTTAAGAAGCGGCTTGCATTCAAAACCCGGAAAATGGATTCTAAAACTGTAAAACTTTACGCAATTTTTGCTCATTGTCAGAAGTAACGGAAAGGTTATTTTTGCCAAGAAGAGGAGGGAAGACTGTTGAAATTCGAGGGAAAGACTGTCTATATTACTGAAACAAACAGTGCTATGGGCAAAGCGATCGCCAAGATGTTCGCATCAGAAGGTGCAAATCTTGTACTGGGACAGGCGGATGATGAAGTAAAGACCATCGTACAGGAACAGGGTGCAAAGTTTGTTTGTGTTGACCCCGATTTGATGGTTGCTGCTTCCGTAAAGGAAATGATCGACAGCGTCGGTGCCGAATTCGGCCGCATTGATATTTTCGTTCACAACAACAACCGTGTTGTTCCCATGAAAGTGGAAACCGTTTCTCATGAAGATTTCCGCAGGGAGTATGACTACAACGGCGCTTCCGCCTTCTTTGCCGCACAGCAGATCGGCGGGGGCATGGCCAAGTACGGCAACGGGAAAATCATTTTCGTTTCTTCCATCCATGCCGAGAAGCCGACCGGAATGGCACTGGCCTATGCCTGCGCCAAAGGTTCCCTTTCCATGTTCGTTACGGAATGTGCCCTGCAGCTTGGCCGCCGCGGGATCCAGACCAACGCGATCGAAGTCGGCGCCCTGAAAGGCGACGATGAGATCTTTGATACGGAAGGCAGTGTAAGCGGGATCTACAAGTTCATGAAGTACAGGATCCCCCGCCATGAGGAAGGCAAGATCGAGGAGATCGTGCCGATCGTTTCGTTCCTGGCCTCCGAGGATGCGAACTATATCAACGGTTCCTCCATCAAGGCTGACGGCGGCTTCACTTTCTTCTACGGATTCAAGGCTTAGGAATCCAGGATAACAGGAGGTAAATACGATGGATCTGAACGGAAAAGTAGCATTGATTACCGGCAGCGGCAAGGGCATCGGCAAGGGTATTGCCAAATGCATGCTCGAGTACGGCGCCAAGGTATGCATTCACTATAACAGCAACGAAGAACTCGCTATTCAGACATTCAATGAACTGACCGCAGACGGCGGGGAAGCAATCCTGCGCAAGGCGGACGTTTCCGATCCCGCCCAGTGCAAAGCACTGGTGGAATCCGTTGTGGAACATTTCGGAAAACTGGATATCCTGGTGGACAACGCCGCCATGCAGTACAACCGCAACCTGGACGAGTATGACGAGCGCAGATTCAACTATCTGATCGATGTCAACCTCTGCGGTTACCTGAACATGATTCAGTATGCCCTTCCTTATCTGAAGGAAACCCAGGGCGTTATTACGACGATCAGCTCCGTGCACGGCAAGCGCCCCACGGACTTTGACCCGGCTTACTCCTTCTCCAAGGGCGGCATCAAGATGCTGGTCCGTGAAACGGCTCTGGAGTGCATGCAGTACGGTGTGCGCATCAACAGCCTGCTCCCCGGCGGCGTCAAGATCGAATTCAAGACCGGCGAAAAACCCGGTGAAGCCATGCCCCAGATTGTCCGGACCCCGCCGAAATTCGCGGACGGTTTCCAGCTGCCGGATATGCGTACGCTCTTTGCCAGCATGCCGCCGTCCAAGGTTCGCCGTCAGGGCCTGCCCAAAGACCTGGGTTATGCCTGTGTATTCCTTTCTTCCCCGCTGGCTGAGCATATTACCGGTGCGGCCATCCGCGTGGAAGCTGCAGCCATGCTGCGGTAAGGAGGAACGAAGGGAAATCCGGGAGCGGATTCTCTCTTTCAAACAGTACAGATACGGATGATCTGTATGCCGGGACACCGTGCCGCGATCACCGGGATGCAGGGGCCTGCCCTTGCGGAAACTGTACTTTTCCTGTATGCTTTAAATACGAATGTGAGAAGCATTTGTAAATATCAAGGAGGAACAATTCATGGCTGAGAATTATGAAAGCACTCTCCAGTATGTGCGTCAGAGCTCCAAGCCGACCGATCTTCGTATCACCGATATGAAGTTTGTTGACATTGTCGGTGCTCCCATGCACTGCATTCTGCTCAAGCTGGAAACCAACCAGGGTCTGGTAGGTTACGGCGAAGTCCGCGACGGCGGCGACAAGATCTATGCGCAGATGCTCAAGGGCCTGATCCTGGGCGAGAACCCCTGCAACATCGACCTTCTGTTCCGTCGCATCAAGCAGTTTGGCGGCTACGCCCGTCA
>JAGACB010000173.1 GCA_017614345.1 Lachnospiraceae bacterium | reverse complement strand
TCCTTCAGATACTCACTGAACTTCATACCGGTGACAAACTCCACCACTGCCGCAGCCACATCATGGCTTAAGCTGTACATGAACCGCTCTCCCGGCTGGAACAGCAGGGGAGTTTCCACAAAGGAATCCACGATCTGTCTTGTGGTGGCATTTCCGTTGGACGCTTCCTGAAGCCGGCGGATCCCGGGTCTTGCCAGGTCATAATCCAGACCGGACTGCATGGACACCAGATGTCTGATCAGGATGGGCTTTCCGGGCTCTGTGCTGCCATCCTCACGCTTTACGGTAGTGTGACCGTAAGCCGGCAGAAACTTGGAAACCGGATCATCAAGGGATATTTTCCCTTTCTCGATGAGGGAAAGAACCGCCGTCATGGTCTGCACCTTGGTCATGGAGAACATCAGATACAGTTGATCCTTACTTACCGGAACGGTTCTGTCAGCGTCCTGAGTTCCTGCCGTATGCCGGTAGATCACCTGATGGTCTCTTAAAACCATACAATCCACCGAAGGAACACCCATATCCAAAAGGGAATCCAGGTATTGTGTCAGTTTTTCTTCGTTAAGCTTATTCATAGCAGTTCCTCCTGCATCATAATTCCTGAAAAATATTTTAAACGAACAGGATAGTTTTTTCAAGCGGGAATCAAAAAACGAGGGGACCTGAGTCTCCCTCGTTCCATTACAAAATCATTTTTCAGGCTGAATATCAGAAGTCTCAGCCGAGAGCCACATCCAGCACCATCATAAGTGTAAAGCCTGCGGAAAACATAATAACGCCCACGTTGGAATGCTCGCCCCGGGACATCTCCGGGATCAGCTCCTCCACCACCACGTAGATCATGGCACCTGCTGCAAAGGCCAGCAGATAGGGCAGAGCCGGAACAATAAACGAGGTTGCCAGAATGGTAAGGATCACGCCGATGGGCTCCACAATACCGGAGAGCACGCCGTACAGAAAGGCCTTACCCTTGCTCTTTCCCTCCGCTGCCAGAGGCATGGAAATGATGGCCCCCTCCGGGAAGTTCTGAATGGCCACGCCCAGGGCCAGAGCCAGGGCAGCACCTGCGGAAATGGTGGTATGACCGGAAAGAAAACCTGCATAAACCACTCCCACCGCCATACCTTCGGGAATATTATGAAGGGTCACGGCCAGCACCATCATGGTACTCATCTTCAGTCTCGCCTTCACACCCTCCGCCTTCTCCGCATGGATATGCAGATGAGGGATCACGGAATCCAGGATCAGCAGGAAAATGATACCGCACCAGAATCCGATAAATACCGGGAGAAAACTCCATTTTCCCATATCTGCCGACTGATCCATGGCCGGGATGATCAGACTCCAGATGGAAGCCGCCACCATAACACCGCCGGCAAATCCGGACAGCGCTCTCTGGATCTTGGGATTCAGTTCATTTTTCAGAAGGAACACACAGCCGGATCCCAGCGTGGTTCCGAGTAACGGGAACAGAAGCCCCATCAATACTTTCGGATTCATTTATCATACCTCGTATCAAACTTAAAGATTTGTATCAAACCTGTTGTCAGTATCAAATCTATGGTTAGTTTCAACTAACATCAGGACAAAGAAAACGGTTAGGAGTTCCTAACCGTTGCAAGTATAATTAGCACACACTAAACTGTCAAGTGAATTTTTAAATGTATTCCGAAAGAAACAGGAAAATCAAGTTGAATTGTTCGTCATACTATGGTAAGTTAAGACTAATGTATGAGAATTAAGACTAATGTATGAGAATAATGCAGAAGTAATTATTCGCAGCAGTATAGAGAAACCTACTCTGCCGATAATGATTTCATTCATTGAATAAAGGGAGGCACCAAAATGGCATTACAGGAATCCGGTGAGATGTATGTAGAGACGATCTACGTGCTGTCTTTAGAGTCCAGCGAAGTCCGCGGGATCGATATCGCAGATCACCTCGGCTATTCCAAGCCCTCCGTGAGCCGCGCCTTAGGCGTGCTCAAGGATGAAGGCCTTGTTAAAAAAGACAATGACGGTTTTATCAAACTGACCGAAGCCGGCGAGATCCTCGCCAAGCGCATCTACGAGCGTCACACCGTTCTCACCAAGGTCTTCATGGACCTGGGCGTTGACGAAGAGACCGCTGCCGAAGATGCCTGCCGCATCGAGCACTACATCAGCGACAAAACCTTCGAAGCGATCAAGGCTCACATGAAGGCACAGGAGAAGAAATGATCAAAAAGATGACAGGGGGACGGTTCTTTTGTCATCTCCGGACTTGAAGGCAGTCCTAACAGACTGCCCTCAAGTCTTTTTTTTCAGTCCTCTCCCACAAGATGGACCGTCTTATATTCATGTCCGGTCGCAGGAAGAAACTTCCCGATCACATCCGCCGTTTTCATCTTCAGGCTGGAGGTGCAAACGCAGGGATGGCATCCCAGGTCCTCTCCCACCAGAACATCTTCATCGATCAGAAGCTGAACCGCGTGATCATGATCATTCATCAGTCCCATGATGCTCACAGCCCCGGGCTCGATATCCAGATACTTCAGCATATCCTCCGGATCCGCAAAGGAAAGTCTTGCGGAATTGATCTGAGAAGAAAGCTCCTTTGTCTTGAATTTCTTATCCCCGGGCATCATCAACAGATAAAAGTTGGTCTTCTGCCTGTTACACAAAAACAGATTCTTGCAGATCAGAACCCCAAGCACCGCATCGATCTCGTTGCAGGCCTCCATGTTATCGGCCGGCTCATGATCCGTCCGGTAATACTCAATCCCCAGTTGATCCAAAAAGTCATAGGTCCTGATCTCACGAGGCAGTCTTCCCTCGGTGTTCTCAGGTCTTCCTTTGAATAGTTCCATTGTTCTTTTCCTCGTTGTTACAGTTTTTCCTATAACATAATTCCTGTGCCCTGACATGTCAAGGCACAGGAAAGATACCATAAAAAAAGTTATTCAGGAGCGTGAAGGGATCACTTCTTCTCCTTCACGGGGAGAAGCTCGATGTAGCCTCTCTCACCTCTGGGCTCAAGCTGGATCCGGGGGTTGGAGTCGTCCCACTCATAGCCGATGAAGGCAGGATCATACTTCTTCTCAGCCTCCCACATCTCACCGATGGCAGCGGCATATTCCTCATCCGGGAAGGGCTCGCCGCGGAACAGAAGATACTTAGCGGCAGGAAGATCAATGACCTCAAAGCCTTCCGGAACGGGACCGGAATAGCCGCTCTCCACTTCCACACCCTGAACGTACTCGTTGGTCACGGGGTTTCTGAGGGCCTTCGGCAGCCACAGGCAAACCGGCTCGCCGCTGATGGACTTGATACTTGTCAGGAGGCCCCAGACATCACAGCCTACCTCTTCGCAGTAACTGAAGTATTCATCCGCCTTCACACCACGCTTGATGATCACTTTTCTTTCGGGCTTCTCAACTACCTGGATAAAAATGGTTCTTGTCTCACTCATGTCTTTTACTTTCCTTTCTCCGACTTCAATAATGGAAGGAGTAAACAGCCAGACCGGAACCGGACCTGTGGAGTATTCTTTCGGATTACACCCGAATTCCTTTCGGAATGCTCTCTGATAGCCATCCACGCTTCCGAATCCCATTTCCATGGCGACATCAAGAACGGTCACAGACTCATCTCTGAGCTTTAACGCAGACTTTGACAGTTTCAGGCGCCTTATGTAAACCGCCGGTGTCATATTCAGATACTTTAAGAACAATCTTCTCGCATACCAGGTGGAAAAGGAACTTGCCTTCGCCAGGTCATCGATCGTGATCTCTTCCCGGATATGTTCACCGATATAGTTCTGCATTAAGCGAACCGCTTCTCTTTGCTCATCCATTTGCCTCACTCCTTGTGAGCCTATGATAATCGAAATCAAGAAAATAAATCTCGACTTTTTTTGCCTTCTTATTCAGGCTCCGGCTTCAGGATCACTCCGGAAGTTTAAGATCAGCTACATTGATCACGGGAACAATGTTATTTTCCTTACTTACATCCATAAATCCGATCGCATATAATGGATAAGTATAAAAACCTTCACCTGAGCCCACATTTGTATCCGCATATTTTTCCGCCGGATGAATACCGTATTTCTTTGGATTTGAGATCACATGTCTCATACTGGTATTTTTGGTATTCGTAGCCTTGCATTCAACGATCACAACCTCTCCGTTCTTTTCATAAAGGAAGTCCAGTTCAGGCGAACCGCTGGACGCATGAAAATAAAACAGTTCCCGTCCATTGACGGCAAATGCTGAGGCTACCATATTCTCAGCTATTGCACCTTTATAGGAACTGATGTCTCCGGAAAGGATCCTGGCCGGGACATCATCACTCATCTGAGAGACAAGAAGGCCCGTGTCAATGAAATATGCTTTAAACTCGGAAGGCTTCTTCACGCCTTCTAAAGGATATGAAAGCTCCGTCGTGTTATAAGCTTTGATCACAAGTCCCACATCCTCAAGATACTGAAGGCCTTCTGCCTTTTCGGGAGAATGTCCCTTAACCTCCACCTGACTGTATTGAAACTTCTTATATTCTTTGGACAACTGCGCAGGCAGAGAACTGAGACAGGCATTTGCCCGCAGTTTTAAGGTTTCATTTATCTTGTCTTTTCCGTTATCGTCTTTGTATCTTCCGAAATCATCCTGAATAGAGCTTAAGATCCTTCTCTGAATATCACGAACGGAATTCAGATCATGCTTATCAAAAAATTCATTGACCGCTTCCGGCATTCCTCCGACGATCAGATACTGATAGTATAATGCCCGTAAGCTCTCATGAATGGTTTTGTCGACAACGGTATGCTCTTTCAGCGATCTGCCGACATATTCCAGGATATCATCATTGATCCCCGTATTACGGACAAATTCACGAAAAGAAAGCGGGTACATAGTTACCTGCTCCTCATATCCGACAGGAACCCCGCGGGTGTACGGTTTTCTGAATCCCTTCACACCAAGAAAACTGCCTGTTGCCATCACATCATATCTTCCATCCAGACTCCAATATTTCAAAGAGCTTCTGGCATTGGGGCAATCCTGTATCTCATCGAAAATGATGAGTGTCTCTCCGGGGATAAACCTTGCCGATGGCATGGATGCAGAAATCGACATAACCATCCGGTCAACGGAAAAATCCCCGTCAAAGGCGGAATGAACGGACTGATTGGCACGAAGATCAATATAAACCGTATTTTTGTAATACTGTTTTCCGAATTCTCTGACAATAAACGTTTTTCCGATCTGGCGAAGCCCCCTGATAATAAGTGGTCGATGCTCTCGATCCTTCCAGGCAACCAGATCATCCCAGATATCTCTTTTCAGCATATTATCACCCTCCTCAGGATCATCCTATCACAAGAATTGTCATTTTTCAAGGGATAAACGATGATGTTTTTGTCATTTTTAAAAGGTTTGAGAGCGATAATATTGTCATCTTTAAAAGGCTGCCATTAATCTATTAGACCTCGATCAGCATGTTCCAGAACGCCAAAAGTTCTCTTCTGAGCTGTTCTTTCTCAGGCATATCCGGGCCTCTGTGGATGATCGCTTCAAAGCCGCGGATCAGGATCCGAGCAAATGTTACATCATCCACGTCAAGTTTCTTTCGGATCCGGCCGGCACTCTGTCGACTTGACAGAAAAGCAGCCACCGGAGGGATCATGGAGCTTACCAGCCTCTCGTGAAGGGCACTCTGCACCGTCCAGTGCAGGCGGTCACCCTGCAGGGACTCAAAATAGTCCCGGGAGGTGATCTGAAGGAGCACCATAAACTGCTCCAGGATCTCCGTCTCAGAGAGGGTTTCATTTCCCAATATTGCAAAGACCTTTTGGGTGTACTGATCCAGAAAGCGCTCCACAACCGCTTCAAACAAAGCTTCCTTTGACGGGAAGAAATGGTAGAAGCTTCCGGTTACCACGTCCGCTTCTTCCAGCACCATCTTCACAGATGTAGCCTCAAAGCCGTTGGCAAAGAACACCTTTGTTGCAGCCTCTAAGATCTTTTCTTTTGTTTCTCCTCGTTTTGCCATGATACCTGTTCCTCATTCTTACAAAGATCCGAGCTTGTGATGTAGGGGTTGCGATACAGCTTGCGCCCCTTGGGCAGCCCCATGATCTTTACCAACGGTGTTTTGGAGTTCGATGCGTCCAGCAGTTTCCGGTCGCCCTCGTTGATCTCGTAACCGATGGCCCGCTTCGGGCAGTTCACCACACAAGCCATACAGTTGGCGCAGTGATGATGAAAGACCGGCTTGCCCTCCTCCATCGTCAGGTTATTGCAGGGGCAGACTCTGGTGCAAAGACCGCAGGAAATGCAATCGTCACTCACGGTAAAGGGATTGTCCGCATATACCTGAAGCTCCAGATAGGGATCCATGAACTGGTGCATCCGCCACTTGATCAATCTGCTTGCCCGGGGATAATCTCTCTTCTTCCCCGCCCTGATCTCTTCCGCGATCTTCTTCAGCTTCTTTTCCGTCCGGGGAACACGAAGCTTGGGGCTCGGAAAGGGCGGATACACGATCACGTAATTGGCCACGCTGTGGACCAGGTTTCCGTAATCCAGGGTCACACCCTTCGGCGCCAGAAGCTCAGCCAGACGCTCAAGGGCAATACCGAGGATAAAACTGGGCATGGCAACCGCAAACACATACGCATTGGGATTCACCGACAAACCTTCCACAAACTTTTCCGCATGCTCCGGCATGGTCCAGTGATAAACCGGAAACACAAAGCCCACCACGTCACAGTCTGTGGCCGGATAGTCCTTGGGATCCGTTCTCATGCTGATGATCTCCGTATCTCCGAGAGCCGATGCGATCACTCTGGCAGCTCTCATGCTGTTACCGGTTCCTGAAAAATAGTAGATCCTACGCTTCAAAGGACGTTACCTCCAAAATTAGAATATCGTTCTATTTGGAAGATATCACATTTAAAACCATTTGTCAACAGAAATTAGAATATCGTTCTATTCCAATACTTTTTGTTAAGTATGAATCACTTTCCATCCCTGTTCGGTCCGGAAAACATCCCCAGGTATCGTCTGATCCCTGCATAGGTCCGATCACTGATATGGTGCTCGATCCTGCATGCATCCTCTTTCGCAGTCTGATCATCCACCCCTGCAACCGTTTGGAGAAAAAAACACAAAGTTGTAAAACGGTCGAAGAGGTCCTCAGCAGTTTTCAGTCCCTCCTCCGTAAAGGAGATTTCACCGCTCTCATCCATCCGGATCATGTTTTTACTGCGAAGGTTTGACATAGCTGCACAGACACTGGCTCTCGAAAATCCCAGTTCATGTGCTACATCCACGGAGCGGACAGAGCCGTTCCTGCATTTCAGAATATAGATAGTCTTGATATAATCTTCCGCTGATTCGTTCATAGTCCCCCCTAACCAAGTGCTACATCAAGCGCCATCATAAGCGTGAAACCGATGGCAAACATAACTCCGCTGGCAAAGCCCGTAAGAGATCACCTCACCTTCTCCACTCATTTTAAGTAAGGAACATGTATTCTTTGAGGATAATAATTCATTCAGTTAGTCACCGCTAACTGCTATTCAAAAAATAATGCCGTTCATCACGGCATTATCTTTCTAAGGTCATTTTCCTGTCCTTTTGCAGGCACAGAGCTTTCCTGCCTCTGCTGCCCGCCCGGACATGAGCATACTTCTGAGTTCATCGGATGTAAACCCCGGGCACTCCTCAATTGTTGTATCAGAGGAATACCCTTCGGGATTTTTGGCAGATCTGCAGGAATTGCACAGATTACAATGAGAGCAATTCCCGCCACAGGATGATCTGCCCATCTTTTTGTCCCGGATCATGGAGAGGATGATCCCCGCCACCACCAGGAGCAGGAGGAAAGATATAACAATAGTTCCGAGATTACCTAATAACCAGGAGATCATTTAGCAAGACCCTTCTTTAATCCGGCCGAGCCGGCAATTTCAAGCTTATCAGCTTCCTTATATTTCTTGATAAACAACATGTAGATCATACCAAGAACAGCTGCAATGGCAAGGATCACGCCGATCACGTTTCCGTTTCCGGTAAATGCTCCGCCGATCTGGGTAATGATAAAGCCGATGACGTAAGCAAAACCGCACTGATAGCCCACAGCGAACAGTGTCCACTTGGGACTGTTCATTTCCCTCTTCATGGCGCCGATGGCTGCAAAGCAGGGTGCGCAGAGAAGGTTGAATACCAGGAAGGAAAGACCGGTGACACCGGTAAAGGCCTGAGAAAGGGCCTGCCAGGTGGACAGCTCTCCGCCTCCGTAGAGGATTCCCATGGTTCCGACGATATTTTCCTTGGCCACCAGACCGGTAATGGAAGCAACCACTGCCTGCCAGTTGCCCCAGCCAAGAGGAATGAAGATCCAGGAGATCAGGCTTCCGATCCGTGCAAGGATGGAGAACTCCAGCTCCTCTTCCGAGAGCATCCGGAAACCGCCGTCTGCAAATCCGAAATAGGAAGTAAACCAGATCACGATGGAGGAAAGAAGGATAATGGTTCCGGCCTTCTTAATGAAGGACCAGCCTCTCTCCCAGGTGGATCTGAGGACATTCTTAAGAGTAGGCATATGATATGCCGGAAGCTCCATAACAAAGGGAGCAGGATCGCCGGAGAACATCTTTGTCTTCTTCAGCATGATACCCGAAACAATGATGGATGCCATACCGATAAAGTAAGCGGATACCGAGACCCAGGGGGAACCACCGAAGATGGCACCTGCCACCATTCCGATGAACGGGATCTTGGCACTGCAGGGGATAAAGGTGGTTGTCATGATGGTCATTCTGCGGTCACGTTCATTTTCAATGGTACGGCTTGCCATGATACCGGGAACACCGCAGCCCACACCGATCAGCATGGGGATAAATGACTTACCGGAAAGACCGAACTTTCTGAACACACGGTCCAGGACAAATGCGATACGGGCCATGTAACCGCAGGCTTCCAGGAAGGCCAGCATCAGGAACAATACCAGCATCTGAGGAACAAAACCAAGGACAGCGCCAACACCGGCTACGATACCATTAAGGATCAGACCCTTGAGCCAGTCAGCAGCGCCAACCTTGTCAAGTCCGGCTTCCACAAGTACCGGGATACCGGGGATCCAGATACCGTAATCCGCAGGATCGGGCTCATCTCCCACTTCATCAAGAAGCTTTGCAGCCTCTTCATAAGCTTTGAGATCCGTTTCTTCTTCAATGATCTCCAGGGTTTCTCCGTCTTCTACCGTATAGGTAAACTTCCCTGTGGGAGCAGTTCCATGCTCCTCCACATAAGCATCGTACCCTTCAACAATGGCAGATGCCTCCGCATAACTCTCTGACAGTTCGCCGTATCCGCCGTCGAACCATAACAGATGGTATCCGTCTCCGAAGAGGCCGTCATTTGCCCAGTCCGTTGCAGGTGTACCTACAGCCACCATGGCGATCCAGTAAACCAGGAACATGATCAGGGCAAAAATGGGAAGACCCAGAAAACGGTTGGTCACGATCCGGTCGATCTTATCCGAGGTGGAAAGAGCACCGGCATTTTTCTTCTTATAACAGGACTTGATGACTTCAGCAATGTAGATATAACGCTCGTTAGTGATGATACTCTCGGAATCATCATCCAGCTCCGTCTCCGCTGCCTGAATATCCTTTTCAATGTGAGCCAGCTTATCCGAAGGAACCTGAAGTTGCTCCAGAACCTTGTCATCACGCTCGAACAGCTTGATGGCATACCATCTCTGCTGTTCCTCAGGCAGATCATGAACCACAGCCTCCTCAATGTGAGCAATGGCATGTTCCACAGGACCGGAAAATGTATGGAGCGGAACGGTCTTTCCGTTCTGAGCCGCCTTGATGGCCTCTTCTGCAGCCTCCATCACACCTTCGCCCTTCAGTGCGGAGATAGTCATTACCTTGCAGCCCAACTGACGGGACAATTCATTAATCTTGATGGTATCGCCGTTCTTCTGGACGATATCCATCATATTCACAGCCAGTACCACCGGGATCCCCAGCTCTGTCAGCTGTGTGGTCAGATAAAGGTTACGCTCTAAGTTGGTTCCGTCGATGATGTTCAGGATCGCATCCGGACGCTCCCCGATCAGGTAGTTTCTTGCTACAACCTCCTCCAGGGTGTACGGAGACAGGGAGTAGATACCGGGAAGGTCCGTGATGATCACATCATCATGCTTCTTTAATTTACCTTCCTTCTTCTCCACCGTTACTCCGGGCCAGTTACCCACATACTGATTGGAACCGGTTAACGCGTTGAACAGAGTAGTTTTACCACTGTTCGGGTTTCCTGCAAGTGCAATGCGTAAGCTCATCCTTCTGCCTCCTCCACTTCGATCATCTCAGCATCCGCCTTCCGAAGTGACAGTTCATAGTTTCTTACCGTAACCTCAATGGGATCTCCAAGGGGTGCCACCTTCCGCACATAAACCTCGGTTCTTCTGGTGATTCCCATGTCCATGAGTCTGCGTTTTACAGCGCCCTCTCCATGGAGCTTCACAACCGTTGCCTTTTCTCCGATCTTCACATCTCTTAAGGTTCTCATCGATGACGCCTCCTTATACCATGATCTTTCTTGCAAGCTCATCGCTCACCGCAACACGGCTCTCCTTGACCTTCACGATCAGGTTCTCGCCGAGAGCACTTACAATACTGACCTGTCCGCCTACGTTAAAGCCCAGGTCCTCCAAGTGTTTCTTCACTTCCGGGCTTCCGCCGATCTTCTTGATGATCAGTGTCTCCCCTTTATCCGCAAATACCAATGGCATCATGTATCTCCTCCTATTTCAGTTCCTTTGGTTAGCCAATCCTAACCACCATTCAAAAAATATGTGGTTAGCACCATCTAACCACCGATCAAATAAATATGGTCAGGCAGAACCTAACCATATCCATTTGTTATCATGTTTTCGGACGGAAGTTTGGAAAATATTTCCGCATCCCGGTTAGTTTTCCCTAACCGACACTAAGTATAATTAGCACAGGCTAATCTGTCAAGTACTTTTTTACAGAAATAATGCAAGATACTCTTCCGACAGACCGGGATCTATTTCTCTCCGCAATATGCCACTGCATCCGCCTGAAAATGAAGTCCCTCCGGTCCGCCCACATGAGCAAAGTTGGTCTCGATGGACTTTCTTGCAGGAAAATGTCCGTGAAACCGTTCCTTGATCACCTTCTCCATCACGGGAATGTTGTAGGCGTCACGGAACAGACAATCCATCTGAACCACGTTCTCCAGGGTCAGGCCCACCAGCTTCAACCGCTCCTCCATCTGG
>JAGACB010000172.1 GCA_017614345.1 Lachnospiraceae bacterium | reverse complement strand
GAGCTCTTAAACGGAGATGCCAAGGCAGGCTATGAATTTACCGGTCTCACTCCCGGAAAGCCCGTGATCCTTCTGATGGGCGGTTCCTCAGGAAGCGTGATCTTAAACAAGACCATCCGCTCCATGCTGCCGGATCTTCTTCCTGACTTCAACGTGATCCACCTTTGCGGAAAGGGCAATCTCGATAAATCCATGAACGAAAAGGGATATGTGCAGTACGAATACATCAGTGACCAGTTAAAAGACCTGATGGCCATGGCGGATCTTGTGATCTCCCGTGCCGGGGCAAATGCCATCTGCGAGCTGGTAGCCATGAACAAGCCCAACATTCTGATCCCTCTGTCCCTGACAGTTTCCCGGGGTGACCAGATCAAGAATGCGGAATCCTTTGAACGCCAGGGCTTCTCCTGTGTGATCCGCGAAGAGGAACTGAGCCGCGACCGGCTTCTCTCTTCCATCCGCGTTGTCACAGAACACCGCGAAGACTACATCTCCAAAATGAAAGCCTCCACCTCCGCCAACGGCGTGGAGACTGTGATGAAACTGATCAAAGAATTGGCAGGATAAAAAAATTCGTGTACAATTTGCATTCTGAGCAAATTGTACACGAATTTTTTTTGATAGCACCAATCACAAAGCCGAACGGATCGCGTCAAGGATCTCTGCGCGTTCTTCGTCTGTGTTGCTGCCCGGTACCCACTCCACGATCTTCTCGCCGTCATCGTATCTCGGGATCACATGCATGTGGAAATGGAAAATGGTCTGGCCCGCACTGACACCGGTATTGGCAACCACATTAAAGCCGGTGCAGCCAAGTCCCTTCTTCATTGCTTCGCCGATCTTACCTGCCAGGACCAGAGCCTTGCCGGCAGTTTCCTGATCCAGCTCCGTCACATCCTTCGCATGCTTCTTCGGAACGATCAGTGTGTGTCCCTTGGATGCAGGACCCAGATCCAGAAATGCCCGGAACTCCTCATCCTCATAAACCGTTGCAGAAGGGATCACCCCATTCGCGATCTTACAGAAAATACAATCATCCATTTGAAAATACCTCCGATCCGTTGAAAGCACTCTGCTTCCAACTGTAATTATTTCTCATATATTCCATCCTGAGCACCTCTCAGGTTTGGGTCATCAGTTAAAACCTCTCTTCTTTCTCTTCTGCTTCCGGAACTGATCCTGGATCACAAAGATCAGGAAACAGATCATGAATCCGAAGAACAGACCCACGGCATGAGCCGAATTGTTTACGCCGGATTTACTGAAGAATCCGGAAACGAGCATATAGCCCGTTACCGCTATCATTACCATGGTATTGGTCCGCCTCATCTCCAGCCGCTTGCAGATCATGGCTGCGATCATTCCGCCCATTACCGCATAGACTGCACCGGAAGCTCCGGCAGTGATCACGTTAAATCTTCCCATTCCGGTGTAAATGATCACGGAGAGGACATTTGCCATGACGGCACTGATTAGATACATCATCAGGTACTTCCATTTTCCCAGTACCTCTTCCAGAGTGGGTCCTATAAAGAACAGACTGGACATGTTTCCTGCCAGATGCTCCATACCGAAATGAGCAAAGGCTGCCGTCAGAAAATGATAGTAATACTTGGGGTCATAGAGATCCATAACCTTCAATGCCCCGATATAATTGATCTCAGGGTGTCTGTAGGTGATCGCTTCACTGACAAAGAACACCACCACATTAATGATGATCAGCAAAAAATTGACCCTCAGAAGGTAGAATGCTTTGAAGTCATCCTGGGAAACGGGCTTTCTGACCTTTTCTTTCTTTCCCGCAAGCGATACCGGCCTGTCATTTTCCTGATAAAACGGACGGACGACTATCTGCTCTGCCGGCCGGGGATTTTCAGAATAGATCGGTATCGGATCCGGATACACATTGGAAGAAGGCGCCTCAACCTTCATCCTGACCAGCTCGGATTCCAACGTAGACTGAAGCCGGTCAAATACCGGTGCCTGATTACCGTAAACCGCCAGACTGTATTCCGCCTGATCAATGATCCAGTAATCCCGGATCCCTGCCCCGGACACCTTCATCTCCGTCCCAAGAAGATCCGAGGAAAGCACGATCGTCAAAACGGATCCGTCCCCGTTCTCCCGAACCATGCTTCCGATCCGGGTTGCAAGAGTCTCATAGTCCGTCGGGGGAAATGATTTCTTTACGGTATCCTCCACCAGAAATACAATATCCTTACCGGAATCTTCTCTTGATTTTTCAAATAATTCAGCAGTCGCAGAGATCCCGGAAGTACTCCGAAATCCTGCGGAAAACAGCTTGATCCCAAGCCATCCTGTTGTGATCATATTTTTTCCTTTCAGCCGAACACTTCCATGGTAACCTCGAGATACTTCGGACCATGGTAATTGTGTATTGTTGTACTCTCAGAGGAAAATCTCATTTTTCCGCCGAGTGTACGGATGTTGCCGGAAACAGAGATACCGGTTACGGGATACTCCTTCTCACCGTCAAAGTAATAACCGAGACGCACTTCTCCGCCGAAGAAGCCGGAATCAGGATCCACCTGCATATCCGAGAACTGAACGATATGCAGATAAGGCTCAGCCTTCATCTCCGAAATGCTCTTGGTACCTTCCCGGACAACTGCTACGGGAATGTAGCCTGTAGGCTCCTTGATGCCGAGATAATAACCGGTCCGGAAGGAACCGAAACGGTTTAAAGCAATGCCGTCACGGATCAGCTCCAGTTCCGACATGATGATGCCGTTCCCGTCAACGTAGTAAGAATCCACGGCTCCGGGATAAAAGGGAGTCAGTTTCAGGTTGATCTTATCACCTGTTACTTCATTTCCCTGGAGACAATCGCCGATCTCATAACGGTTCGAACCGTCATATTTGCCCTGATAACTCAGTTCATATGCGTAATACCAGAAGATGCTGCTGACATCCTCCTCCTGAAGGATCACCTTCACAGAGCCGGACAGTTCGGGCTTTACGGCTTCGTGACGGGCCTTGGCCTGAAGGATCTTCTCCTCGGTCTCCTTTGTGATGGCCTCCGGATCAAAGTTCTCAAAGGAGATCCAGTGATAGGTCTCCACATCATCCTTCTCGGTCTTCCAGGAAGGGATCAGCTCCACATTTCCAGTATAATAGGTCTGGGTCACATCAATTCCCCGGGAATTCATGATCCGCACGGTCTTTTCCTTGAGGAAGAACTCGGTAGCACTTAAATAACCGTTCTTGTGGCAGTCTGCCCGGAACACCGCATCCACCAGAAGATCCATAACCTCCCGGAAATCCTTTCCCTTCAGGTTCGAGGTCATCTCCGGGATCTCGCGGTCCGAAGGCTCGGGGATCTCATAGAAACGGTTCATGGCAAATGATGCCGAATAAACCGCATCCTCGATCTTCTCTTTCAGTTCTTCATTGGTCATGTAATCATAGCACAGAGCAGTTGCCTCTCCGCGCTTCTCATCCTTGTCCACATAAACAGTGACTTCCGTCTCAGCCCGCTCAGTCCTTCTGGTAGTCTCAAGCCGGTCAGCCACATAAAACAGTTCTGTGGACAGGATCTTATAATCTGTGATCCTCCAGTCGGAGATCTCGGGATGCTCCAGGAAGATTCTCTTCAGTTTCTCTTTCATCCCAGTCTGCACCTCGCTTTCAGATAGGGCCCGCCGTCACTGACCGGCACATATTCCTTGTAGCCCTTGCCGCAATGGCCGGAACCGATGACCTCAAAATCCTCGGATACCATGGAGATGGACATCAGAAGATCCGGGACATATCCGGACATGACCACAGGTGCAACTATTTTCCCGGTAAACTTACCGTCACGGATCTCACGGCCGTACTGAGCCACACACTGGATACTCCAGTTCTTGGGATCCTCCATGCCGTTATCCGTCTGGAACAGCATATATCCGTGCTTCACGGATGCGATCATATCCTCCAGCTTATCCTTTCCTGCGGAGAAAAATGTATTTGTCATGCGGGTATAGCTCTTACGATAGGGATCGGATCTTCTTCCGTTCCCTGTGGGCTCCGCCCCAAGCTGAACGGCACTGACTGCGTCAGAGATCCCCTGCATCAGAATGCCGTTTTTGATGATCACGGTATCATGTGCCAGCATACCGTCATCATCAAAGAAATATCCGACACAGGATTCCGTTGCAGCAGCTCCGTCATGCATTTCGATCAGTTCGGAGGCCACCTGCTTTCCCACATACATCCTGGCCTTGGCACGCTGCTTGACGAACATATCCATTTCCACGCCGTGACCGAAGGCTTCGTGAGCAATGAGTCCGGAAATGGAAGGAGCCGTAATGATATCATAGATACCGGGCTCAATGTTTTCCGCATCAAGAAGCTCCACCGCCAGCTTACCGAGGCCTTCCGCCTTTTCATTCATCACTGCAAAGGTACGATCCACGTCATTATAAGCGGAGACATCATAAGAAGACTGCATCTTGTCTCCGTCCTTAGCCGTAACATAACCTCTGACTGCATTCCAGGAATAGAACTGGGTCAAAGTCCGGTTTTTGGACAGGAACATCACGGAAACATCATAGTATTCATGAGTCATCCGGACAAATACGATCTTATCCGAAACCGCCTTCACCTTATCCCGAAGGGCTTCCAGTTCGGCAATGGCCTCCGGGACAGTCCTTCTCCTGCCGAGCCCTTTACGCTCAAAGTCCTTGACCATAGGTTCATCCGTGATTCTCTCAAGATCCGCATGCTGATCCAGCAGATGATCGGAAAAGCGTACGCTCTCTGTGATCTCCTGCTCCAGCCGGTCTAAATCCTCCTCACGGATATCGGTAAAGGAATACTCCGAGAAGGTTCTGCCGTTATATAACCGCACCACAAAACCGCTCTGAACTTCAAAGGAATCATCCACATCGAACAGCGATGTACTGACATCGATCTTCTTTCCGGTGATCCTTTTGCCCAGAACGGACACATACTCAAAACGTCCGGATAATCTGTCCACCAGCTTTCTGCACAGCTCCTGACGAGATTTCAGATATTCGGAAAACATCTACTCCCTCTTTCTGCTTTCGGCCAGAGCCGAAAACTCATAACAATCAATGCCTATCATATCACTTTTCTCTAAAAAACTCAACTTTAGTAAATACTGAATGATGAATTATGCTATAAAATCAAAAAACGGCTCAAATTGAGCCGTTTTAATATTTTAAAATTTGTTACCTCCTGATTTTATCATTTCTGCATTCTTTTGTCAATTTATCAACCTATACGAAAGGTATAATCCCTGTCTGCGATGCGCACTCTTGCCAGGTCTTTCAGTTCATATTTCTCGTAGGGGATCAGCCTTTCTTCATTCAGAAACGTTCCGTTTGTTGAATTCTGGTCCATTATGTACCACGAATCATTTTCTGAAAAGATTCTGAGGTGCATCCTGCTGATATGTGAATCCGGAAGATAAAAATCAGTGCGGTCCTTCATGCTTCCGATTACCACCTGGTCACGATCTATGGGGATCCGTCTTCGTTCGGGGTCTAAAGGAAGCAGCACAGGAGTTTGAAAAGGTTCTTCCTGAAGGAGACCGGTGTTCTCCATTTCTGAATAATCAATGAAAGGAGTAACAGATTGGCCGGATCCCATCGACATTGATCGCATCTGCTTTGATCCGTCAGTGTCCTTTACAGCAGGTTCTGTTTGGTACTTACCTTCATCGGAATCGGTTCTGTCACACACCAGCTCCTGTCTGCCGATCCCCGTAAGTTTTTGTAACCAGTTCGGTTCACGTAATGCTGAGCCTGAAGCAATCGTTCCTTTCTCTTTTGTTCCTTTCCCGCCGGATCTTTCGGCAGGCTTTTCCGTTCTTTTATCATGTTTCTTTCCCGGCGTACCGGGGATCGCAATCCGCTCTGATGTACTTTGAGCCCCGGGAAGCCCCCCTCCGATATTTCCTGTTACAGATGCGGGGGTTCCGCCTTCCGGTGCTTCATTCAGGTCCCGCTCTTCTTTCGCCTCCCGGTTCAGTGGATCCAGGATCCGATGAAGCTCATCAAAATTCCAATGATCCAGGCAGAACAGTCGATCCAGTTCATAGATCAGTCTGGTAGCCCTCTGATCCAGATGATCCAAACGTCGCATGACCATATCATTCAGATCCTTCATCTGCTTACGGAATGGGATCCCGTAACCCGGCAGATACAGAAAATCACACCGGTTTCCTTCATAGGAAACGAAAAGATATTCCTCACGAAGAACCAGATCATCTGCATTTAAGAGATAATCATCCAGCACATCCAGAAGGGTTCCGAGACAGTTTAAGTAATCTGCAAGCTCCGGAAAACGATACGGTCTGAGTCTGTGGATCGCCTCCAAAGACTGACGGTTGGAGATCTCATAATACAGCTCATAGCAGTCTTTCTGCTGCCGAAAGGAAACCGGAAGAAGATGCGGTAATGCATTATGCAGGATCATACCGGTCTCAAAATACCGTTCCTCCTCATCAAACTGAACCACCAGATAATTCTTCTGATTGGTATGAAAAAAGTGCAGATATTCCGCAAGCTCCTCTGCTTTCTGAGAATCATATGATTGATAATCCATTTGTATCTCTCCCTTCCTCCGTGGACTGATCTCCTTTCCGGCTTTTGATGTGCTTCAGATACAGCAGATCGGAAACCGGAAGCTCTTTCGAACAAAACTCTGCATCCGCCCTGAGAGAGGTATCCTCAGGTCCCGGAAGAAGTCCCCAGGAAAAGTCCCGATAAAGCTGGGTAACCAGAGAAATACAATAATCCCTGACCTCCGCCCCTTTCTCAAGGGCTTCCAGGGGCCCGGTCAGCAGGGTCCTGTCCTTGATGGGGATATAGCTTTCTTTTCTGGCCTCTGTCAGGATCACGGTACAGGCCGTTTCCTCTTTACCGATATTCTCCGAAAGATATACGCTGCTGAGGATCAGCGATACAGTCAGACAGATACAGACCGGATATAAAAACCCTGCTTCCACAACATAGGAGGCCCGCAGGGTTAAGGGTATTTTTCTTTTATCCATTCTTTGATTCCTCCTTCATCCCAAAAGGATCACCACGATCCATGCCGCTGCCAGAAACGGCAGAAACGGTACCTCCAGATGCTTTCTTCGAAATATGACAAATGCAACCAGACCGATGATCCCCGTAAGCGTAAAACTCACAAGGAGCAGGACCACCATTTCCCACAGTTCACTGACTAAGGAAAATAACAACACGGTCAGGGAGTCCCCCGGACCGATGCTTTTTCGAAACATCAGACCGGAGGCTGCAAAAAGAACTCCCAGGAGTAATGACGCAATCCTGGAATATACATGAGACTCCGCCGTTTCGGCAAACGGAAGATCCGGGATCAGAACGATCCCGTAGGATCCCCTCAACAATTCAAAACCCCCGAATAACAGCATCAGGATCAAAAGATAGGGCCACAAAACCTTTTTCTCTTTCAGATCCATGACCACCATGGGCAGAAACAGAATCCCCAGCAAGATCTTCATATGCCCTCCTCCTTCAGTGAACTTACGCACTTCGGACAGGGTCTGTATCCGCTGCATTCTGATAAGGGAACCCGGTTGATCGTTCTCTTAAGTGCGTTGCAACCGGGGGATGAATGATAGTATTCACCATGTTCCGTATAGTAGCACACGGAGCTGCAATCGTTACATACACTGCACTTTTTGTAGATATGCCCGGAAGAATTCCTGCATCCTCCGATCCCCGAAACACTGACCATTTTGACGGAAAGATCAAGATAGGGACATTCCGTACTCAGATGATAGTCTTCACCTCTGGGCGTGATATAACAATAACGGGTATCCTCCTGAGGCTTAGATGCATAAGCTCTTCCCTCCCATTTGGATGAAACCACTCTCGTGGAAACCTTTTTCCGAAGAGTATAGCCGGGGATCCTGAGGATCGCAGGAGAATAGGTCACATCCATCACTACCAGATTCGGATCCTCTTTTTCCTCAAAGGACACATCCAGTCCCAAAATGGAAAGAAACAGATGCTGTCCCACCACGGATTCTTCTCCCAGATGCATGAGGAGCATTCCGCGGATGGCGATCTCCGAGGGAGTCTGTGCCACGATGGCCTCTTTATTAACGGCATGATCCAGGAAGTAGTATTCCTCAAGAGATTTATCGGAATACATCTGAACCCGCATGGCAAAGACCACAAGAAAGATCAGGCGGATCAGAGAGATCACCGATAGCAGAAAGATGGGCACTACGATAGCGGCTTCTACCGTCAGAGCTCCCCGAACTTTATAACCCTGTGAGATCATTTTCAATCTGTCCTTGAACATACTTGATCGCCTCCCTCCGCTAATAAGTCCTCAGATCAGAAAGACGGATCTTTCTGCTGTAGATCTTAAACCGCTTCTTGCTTTCCGATGCAGGGAGAAAGACCGGATTCATGGTAACCTCTGCTTCAAAGGACATGGAATAGGTCATATGCTCCATCCGAAAACCCGGAGCCTTTTCTGCAACATGTCCCTGCATGACCGCCATCATCCGATAGGCCATGGAGGACAGATCCAGAAACATTCCGGCCAGAAACAGATATTCTTCATAGTTCAACCTGATATCCGGAAGAGTGGCTTTTCCTTCCGGGATCTCTTCACTGCCCACCACCTGCCAGGAGCCTTCGGGAACATCAATGATATCAGGATCCTCTAAAGCATCTCCCGTAAGAGAAAGGATGGAGGAATCCGACACAGCCACCCCTGAACTGAGATCTCCCGGGAGTTCAAGCTCCGTTCCTGCATTTCCGGAATCCGTCAGCATTGCTGCCTTTTCTCCGAAAAGACTCTCCTTGAGCCCCTTCCATCCGTCCAGTGTCAAGGTGGTGATGAGGTCCGGAAGGTCCGTCAGATCCGTTTTCCAGGTCTCATGGGTCTTAAAGACACTGACCTTCTCATTTCTGAGAAGTGCACGGATATCCACGATGGTCTCCGTGATGGACCAGAGGATCACGATCTGAGCAGCAACAGCCGCCACTGCTATGGGAGTCCCTTCACTTGCGATCTCTTCCGCAAACTCCATGATCTTCTTCATTTTATCTGCATCCGCCAACAGGGAAATAACATTGCACATTCCCCGGATCGCTGCTAAAGTTTCCACGGAAGCAATATAATTCAGTCTGTCGTTACTGTATCCGAAGAGGATATATTCCACCTCAAAGGCCGGAAGCACATCTCCCGAGGATGTTTCCACAGCCTTCGCATTGCTCCCCACATCCGAATAAGAGCGAAAATG
>JAGACB010000171.1 GCA_017614345.1 Lachnospiraceae bacterium | reverse complement strand
GGTGCTTCTGTGACAGCGAAATTCCGGTTTTTGGCGTTTTTCGCTGTTTTTTAAGCAAGTTGTTTTGGGCTTCGGTGCTTCTGTGACAGCGAAATTCCGGTTTTTGGCGTTTTTCGCTGTTTTACAAGTTATTTGTGGTATGGTTCCTTCGAAATGATGCGGTAGCTGCGGTAGATCTGCTCCAGCAGGATCACACGCATCAGCTGGTGGGGGAAGGTCAGCTTGGAGAAGCTGAGTTTGTGATCGGCCCGGGCCAGAACGGATTCGTGGAGGCCCAGGGAGCCGCCTATGATGAGCTGGATGTGGCTTACGCCCTCCACCCCGAGGCGTTCCAAGCGGGCGGCCAGCTGCTCGGAGTTGTACATGTCTCCGTCGATGGCCAGAGCTACCACGTAGGCCTGCTCCTTCACCAGTTTTAAGAGGCGTTCGCCTTCTTTTTTGCGGATCTCATCCTCCACCTTGGGGGATGCTCCGTCAGGAGTCTTCTCATCTGCCACCTCAAGGATCTCTAATTTGCAGTATTTGCTGAGGCGTTTCGAGTATTCGGCGATCATTCCGCGGACTTCCGCTTCCTTGACCTTGCCGACACAGAGGATATCGATTTTCATGGTTTACTCTTCCTTATCTCCGCCTTCACTCATGGCACGCAGTTTACTCTTCCTTATCTCCGCCTTCGCTCATGGCACGCAGTTCCTCTGCCTCGGCTTCAGCCTCCAGACGACGCTGCTCCATACGGGCATTTCTCTGCTTTTCTTCTTCGGACATGACTTTCCAGATACCTTTATCGGAGGATTCCTCGCGCTTTTTGATGTCGGAGGCATTTACCAAGTAGTCATTACCGCGGCGTTCACGGACGGAATCTCCCAGGATGGAGATGACGCCAAGGCCCAGGCCCATGGCTATGCAGACGCCGAAGATCCAGTATTCGGGGAAGCTGACCTCCGCAAAGGATCCCATAAATGAGGAGAAGCCCCGCAGGAACAGGAACATTCCCACGCCGCCGAGGATGGCGCAGACAATGAAGTTGATGATCTTGTCGATGGCCAGTTTGATCAGTTCACCGGCGGTCTTCTTTTTGATGGGCATGCCGTTGGCATCTAAGGCTGCCCCTGCTTCGCCGGTTGCATAAGCTGCACCGCCCGCATTTTTAGATATTTTCTCAAAGCTGACCCTTCTGTCTTTTCCGGCCTTTTCCTTCAGTTCATCCTCATCATAGAAAATGGACTCGGAATCCACCTGGTCTGCTGTTGTATCGCGGAGTTTCATTTTGTTATCGCTCATGGAACTGATCTCCTTTTTTGATTGCCTGTTTGAATCTGTGGCTTTCGCTTCAGTGCAAAATCAGCCGAACAAATCATACCACAAACTGTAGATTTAGTCGAGAGCACAATCGGGAATATATGTAGTGAATATTGACATTTTCACGGAATCGTGATATTGTGTAATTGATCAGGAAGTGTGGAGGTACTAAACTATATCAGGAGGTATTACACATTCCTATAATATCAAGATTTTACGGAATCATTATCCGTATGTATTTTCAACAGGCGGAGCACAATCCTCCGCATATCCATGCCATTTACGGAGAAGATATGGCAGCAATAGACATCCGGACGGGGAATGTTCTTGAAGGCCATTTGCCACCTAAGGCACTTGTTCTTGTCCGTGACTGGCTGGTGATCCACAGAGATGATCTGTTACATATTTGGGAGACACAGGATTTCAAATCCCTTCCTCCGCTTGAGTAAGTGAGGTGACCGTATGTTCCACAAAGTTAAAACCGTAAGTTGTTTGCCGGACTATCGGCTGAGCATTCAGTTCATGGAAGGTGTGACAAAGATCTATGATGTAAAGCCGCTGTTTTCAAAGTGGGAGGCTTTTAAGGCTTTGGAGAAAAGCCCGGAGCTGTTCTATGAAGCAAAGGTTGATGTCGGAGGCTATGGGATCATCTGGAACGATGATCTTGACTTGTCATGCGATGAATTATTTGAAAACGGGGAGCAGATCAAAACTCCGTTTGACGGGCTCATTGCGTTTACGGAAGCTACGGAGCTTTGGGGACTGAACGAAAGCACCCTGCGCAAGGCCATCGCCTACGGAAGATTGATCTACGGCGTAGACGCCTGCAAATACGGAAAGCAGTGGGTGATCTCTACCGAAGCCATGGTCCGGGAGTACGGAGAGCCCGAGGACCGGTATAAAGCATAAAAAGCAACACACCCGGTTGCTCAGACCGGGTGTGCTGCCTATACTTAAGGAGTTTTCTTGATTGAAAAACAATCTCTTGATGACTTGTTCTGCGCGATGTGTTCCTAAACGGAATCACATATGGGCAAAATTACTTGATCGCAATTTCTTGATCGCAATTTCTTGATCGCAATTACTTGATCGCTGCGATCGCTGCGCGTTCAATGTCGAGGCCTGCCTTGTAGGATTCCATGAATTTCTCGAAGCCTTCGATGTCGGCGGGATCGGGAGCCAGGGTGGAGCCTTCCATCTCGGCGAAGATGCCGGTCAGGTAATCTTCCATCTTGGCGGGAACAGAGCCTGCCTTGGAGGCAAATTCATTTGCCACTTCGGCGTTATTTTTCAGGAGGGCAAATGCTGCCAGAAGAGCCATTCCCCAGGGGCCGCCCTCGGAGGCTGTCTCCATGACGGTAACGGGTGCGCCTGCAGCTGCAGCTAAGTAGCGCTGGCCTACGCCCTTGGTCTTGAAGAATCCGCCGTGGCCGGTGAGGCTCACGCAGTTCATCTTTTCATCCTTCAGGAGGATGTCGAGACCCATTTTCACGGCGCCCAGAGAGGTGTACAGGTGGGAGCGCATGAGATTTGCCAGGGAAAATGTGCTGTCCGGAGTTCTTACCAGAAGGGGTCTGCCCTCAGCCAGGCCGGTGATGCCTTCACCGGAGTAGTAGCCGTAGGAAAGGACGCCGCCGCAGTCCTTATCGCCCTTCAGGGAGTTCTCATATAAAAGCTTGAAGATGTCACCCATGTCCATGGAGTTGCCGGAAAGTGCGGCGAACTCGGCAAAGAGGTTCACCCAGGCGTTAAGATCGGAGGTTCCGTTGTTGGCATGAGACATGGCAACAGGGAACCCTGTGGGAGTTGTAACCATGTCGATCTCGCGATAAAGCTTCGACAGTGGTCTGTCAAGAACCAGCATCGCAAAGGTACTGGTTCCGGCGGAGACATTGCCCGTTCCGGGAGCTACGGCATTGGTGGCGACCATGCCGGTACCCGCATCGCCCTCGGGGGGACACATGAGAATTCCGCCTTTGAGGCTTCCGCTCTCGTCCAGAAATGCTGCGCCCTCATCCGTCAGTACTCCGGCGGCTTCCCCCGCGCAAAGCACCTTCGGCAGAACGTCCCTGAGCTTCCAGGGCAGATCTCTGTCGGAGATCAGCGTATCAAACTGATCGACCATCTTCTGGTCGTAGTCCAGTTTCGAAGAATCAATGGGGAAGATGCCTGCTGCATCGCCGATCCCCGTCACCTTTTCTCCGGTCAGCTTCCAGTGAATGTAGGAATCCAGAGTGGTGACAAATGCGATATTTTTCACATGCTCCTCTCCGTCCAGGATCCGCTGGTACAGATGTGCTATAGTCCAGCGAAGAGGAATGTTGAATCCGAACAGGTCCGTCAGCGTATCCGCAGACGCCTGTGTATTGCTGTTTCTCCAGGTCTGGAAGGGAGCCAGTAAGTTCCCGTCCTTGTCAAATGCCAGGTATCCGTGCATCATGGCACTGATGCCCAGTGCCCCTACGGTGGTCAGATTGATCCCGTACTTTTCCGTTACCTGTGCCTTCATGGACGCATAGCAGCTCTTAAGACCCGCGTGGATCTCATCGAGTGAATAGGTCCAGATACCATTTACCAGGGAGTTCTCCCAGTCGTGAAAGCCCACTGCCAGCACCTGTCCGTTCAGGTCCGTCAGCACAGCCTTGATCCTGGTGGATCCGAATTCGATCCCCAGTGCGGTCTTCCCCGCCTTGATCAGTTCCATTTCATTCATTTCAGTCACCTCTAAACACTTGTTTTGCGGGAATGGATCATGGGGGCCTATCCCCCGTCATCATGTCAAATGACAACCTCCATTCGACATATTTCCTACATCATCATACACCGGAAGCCATGCTTTTGTTCTCTTCTCACTTTTGATCTCTTCTCACTTT